>JADHLF010000007.1 GCA_016780825.1 Planktomarina sp.
AGCTGCGGCCACTGTCAAAATGCGCGCGCAGGGCTTGTAAGGCCCCCTGGCTGATGCCGAAACCGCCCTGCTTCATCTCTCCCATCAGCTGCGCCACAGCCGCGCCATCTCGGTCATAGGCATCAAAGAGCGCCCGCTCGAAATTTGAGGAGACTTCAATATCCATAGAGGGGGTGATGGTGGGAAAGACTTGATCGGTGTCATAGCGTCCCGAGTTCATGGCGCGGTGCAAGATGTCATTTCGGTTGGTGGCAATCACCAAACGGTCAATCGGCAGCCCCATGCGCTTGGCGATATAGCCGGCAAAAATATCTCCAAAATTGCCCGTGGGGACGGTGAAAGAGACCTTGCGATACGGGGCGCCGAGGCTGGTTGCGGCGCTAAAATAATACACCACCTGCGCCAAAACCCGGGCCCAGTTGATTGAGTTGACCCCGGCCAGTTTCACCCCATCGCGGAACTCAAAATCATTGAACATATCTTTGAGCATGGCTTGGCAGGTGTCAAATGTGCCCTCCATTGCAATGGCGTGGACATTGGCCTCGACCGGTGTGGTCATTTGGCGGCGCTGCACCTCTGAGACCCGGCCATTGGGAAAGAGGATAAATACATTGGCCGCATCCAAGCCACGGAAAGCCTCAATCGCAGCCGACCCGGTGTCGCCCGAGGTGGCGCCGACGATGGTCACCTGCTCGCCGCTCCGGGCGAGTGCCTTTTGAAACAGCTGGCCGATCAGCTGCATGGCAAAATCTTTGAAGGCCAATGTTGGACCGTGAAACAGCTCAAGCAGATGATGGTTTGGTCCCAATTGCACCAATGGCGCACGTGCGGCATGACCAAAATTCGCATAGGCGGCCGCAATCGCATCCATCAGCTCGGCATCGCTGAAACAATCGCCCACAAAGGGTTTCATAACGCGAAAAGCAATCTCCTCATAGGGTTGACCGGCCAGCGCAGCAATATCCTGAGCACTCATCTGCGGGATGGTTTGCGGCACATAAAGCCCGCCGTCTCGTGCCAGTCCACTCAACATGGCCTCTTCGAAAGATACGACAGGCGCATTCCCGCGGGTTGAGATATATTTCATTGCCTTGACCCTAAGTTTTGATGTCACGGGATCGGTAAAGGAAATAGCCAGACATTCCAAGCCAGATTAATGCCAAAGAAAACCAAGTCAGCGCATAATTGAGATGGTCATTGGGGATATTGGCACTCATTTTGGGCAATGGTTTGGCCGCATCATCGGCAAAGCTGCTGCTCCGCAGCACAAGTAAGACCGGCTCAGTCTGCAAATAGGCGGATAATGCGCGCACATCTCGCGCAAACCATATATTCGCCGCAAGATCGTTGTCGGGGGTAAAGCTGTCAATCTCCTGCGGCCATTGCAAATTGCCCATCACCTGGCCCAGCCCTTGGGGCATGGCAGGCATATCGGCGCGCACGGAAATAAATCCGCGATCCACCATGATCTTGCGGCCATCACTCAGCTCGAAGGGGCTGATCAATCGATAACCGGCGCCATAAATCTTTTGCGACACCAGGACTCGGACCGTGCGATCACCGATATACTGTCCTGAACCGCGCACGGGCAGAAGGTCATGGCTGGCCGGGGTGAGCTGGGCGGGAATATCGATGGCGGGGGCGAGAATTTTACGCTCAATCTGCGCCAGAATTTCCGTTTTCCAAGCCAAGCGCTGCAATTGCCAGACGCCCAGACCCAGCAGAACAGCCGTGCCCACCGTGCCGACTATGATCATGCCCCAATACCGCATTTCATCCCCTTCAAAGTGCAAAAAGGGCAGCTGCGCGCCGCCCTTTTCGAAAAATGGCCGTTGCCGGCCGGCAAGACCGATTTAGGCAGCCCAGAGGTAAACGGCTGCGAACAAAAAGAGCCAAACCACATCCACGAAGTGCCAATACCAGGCCGCAGCCTCAAATCCCACATGGCTTTTCGGCGTGAAATGGCCCTTGGTGGCGCGGATCAAACAGACCAGCAAGAAGATCGTACCGATCACAACATGCATGCCGTGGAAGCCTGTGGCCATAAAGAAGTTGGCGAAGGTGATCTCGCCAGAGAAGGTCCAGCCGTCAACAACCAGCAATTCATGGTACTCATAGACCTGAAATGCTGTGAAAACAGCGCCAAAAGCAATCGCTAAGATCAACCCCATGCGCAGGTCTTTGCGGTTGTTGTCATGCACCAAAGCATGGTGGGCCCAGGTGGCAGCACAGCCTGAGATCAACAGCAGAAGCGTGTTGATCAAGGGCAATTCGAAGGCGTTGATCTGGTGAAACTCGGGCTTCACATATTCCGTGCCGACATATTCATACATCGGATACAGCTGATGCTTAAAGAAGCTCCAGAACCAAGCCGAGAAGAACATGATTTCAGACATGATGAACAAGATGAAGCCATAGCGCAGGCCAATTTGCACAACGGGTGTGTGATCGCCCACATGGCTTTCGGCCACAACTTCGCTCCACCATGCGTACATGACGTAAAGCACGCCAACAAAGCCGGCCAAGAAGATGTAGGGTCCATTGTCATGCATCCAGAGGATCGCCCCTGTCAGCATCACCAAAGCCGACAATGAGCCCAGAAGCGGGTTCACCGAAGGGGGAAGGATGTGATAATCGTGGTTCTTTTCATGTGCCATAGTTGGGCCTCGTCGAACTTAGTTTCGTTTTATGGGTGTATCGATCTGCAACGCAGTCTGCGCCTCGGGCAAATCAATTTCGTGGAACGTATAGGATAAAGTAATCGTATGGATATACTTACCTTCTGTGTCATCCACAATTTCAGGATCAACATAGAAAGTCACGGGCATCTGGACCCGCTCACCAGGCATCAACAGCTGCTCTTCGAAGCAAAAGCAATCGATCTTGGTAAAAAAGCCTCCCGCTTGGTAGGGGGTGACATTATAGCTGGCCGATCCGGCAATGGGCCGGTCGGTGGGATTATAGGCCTCATAGAAGGCCAAGCCGGTTTCGCCGATCTTCAACTCCATGGTGCGTTCAACCGGTTTGAAACGCCATTTCATGTCTTTTTCGACAGAGGCATCGAAGCGAATCTTGATGGTTTGATCCAAGACTGTCTCGCTGCCCAGATCGGCCGTGCCGGTCACGCCTCCAAAGCCTGTGACACGGCAAAACCAGTCGTAAAACGGCACACTGGCCCAAGCCAGGCTTCCCATCACGACCACAACAGCCAAAGTTTGGCTCAAAGTCTTGATTTTCGGCGTCACTGACTGGCCTCCTTGGTCACCGATGAGCGCGGAGCGTGGTCATATCCCTCGACCGGGCCTGTATTGGTGATTTTCACCAAGCTCAGCACCGTGACCAAGCCGATAAACAGCACCAAACATATTGCCACACCAAGGTTTTGACTGCGTCGGCGCCTGTGCATATCTGTTTCGACACGAAAACTCATGACCAGCCTCCCAATCCATAGGGCGCCAACAGCGCCTCCACCAAAATCGCAAGAAAATGCACGAAGAGATAGAGCAGCGAGAACTTAAAGAAGCTGCGCTCGACCTTGAAATTATCCGCCTCAGAGGCCTGTTCATCGCGCCGCCAAATGCGCAGAGCGTCCTTGAGGACGATCGCGTTGCAAATCAACGCGACGGTCAAATAGATCAGCCCTCCAATCGAGGTGAAGGCCAAGCCAATCGCGAGGGCGGCCTGCAGCACCGCATAGGCGAGAATGTGACGCCGGGTCGCCGGACGCCCATGGGTGACGGTGAGCATCGGCACATCGGCATCATCATAATCCGAGCGCATGAAAAGTGCGAGAGCCCAGAAATGCGGTGGGGTCCACATGAAGATCAGCGCAAACATTAAAACCGCCTCGATCGAGACAGAACCCGTGGCGGCAACCCAGCCGATGAGCGGCGGGAAGGCTCCGGCTGCGCCCCCAATCACAATGTTTTGCGGCGTGGCGCGCTTGAGCCATATGGTGTAAATCACCGCATAAAAGAAGATGGTAAAGGCCAGCCATGCGGCCGCGTGCCAATTGGCCGCAAGCCCCAGCATGAGAACCGAGAGACCGGACAAAGCCACTCCCAGCCCCAATGCCGCATCGGGAGAGGTCCGCCCGGATGGAATGGGGCGGGATTTTGTGCGGCGCATGATCGCATCAATATCCGCATCCCACCACATGTTCAAAGAGCCGGACGCTCCGCCGCCGATGGCGATGAACAAAATCGCACAAAAGGCCTCAACCGGGTGCAAACGCACAGGCGCCGCCATCAATCCAACGAAGGCTGTGAAGACCACCAACGACATCACACGCGGCTTGAGTAAGGCGACATAGTCGCCAAACACCGGGTCGTACTCTGCGTTATGATTTGCCACCTTCGCCATCTACCTTTTGCTCAACGCGCGTTTAGTTTGATGCCACTTGAACAGAGGCTGGCACGCCAGCGAGCTCCTCAATCGTGCTGGAAAGCCAGGCATCATATTGCTCTTGGCTGACCACTTTTACAGTGATCGGCATATAGGCATGAGCCTGCCCGCAGAGCTCAGAGCACTGACCGAAGTAGACACCCTCTTTTTCTGCCGCAAACCAGAGCTCCGCCAGACGTCCCGGAACCGCATCTTGTTTCACGCCAAAGGCGGGAATGGTCCAGGAATGAATCACATCGGCGCCGGTCAGCTGCATGACAACCGTCGCACCCACAGGCACAACAACCGCTGTATCGGTGGCCAGCAGATATTCATCGGGCGCATAGCCATAATCGGCCAATTCGTCTTTTTGCAGCATCACGCTGTCAAAACCGAAGCCATGATCGACATATTCATAACCCCAATACCACTGGTATCCGGTGACTTTGATGGTGATATCTGCTTCTGGGATTTCCTGCTGCTTAAACAAAATTGGCAGCGAGAAGGCACCGATCACCACCAAAATAGCCACAGGCACGACAGTCCAAGCCACTTCGAGAACCGAATGATGGGTGAAAGTGCCGGGCGTGTCATTGCGGCTGCGGTGGAACTTGAACGCAGCATAGGCCAGCAAACAGGTCACAAAGACAGAAATCACTGTGATGATGACCAACAAGAAATTGTCGAGCCAGACAAGATCGCGCATCAATTCCGTAGCGGGGAATTGAAAGCCCATGCCCTTGGGCTCCGGCTTGCCGATGGTTTCCAATCCTTGGAAATTTTCTTGTGCTTGAGCAACGCCAGCCAAAGTGACCAGTGCCGCGCTTAACAGAGACGTAAGAATTCGCATGTTCTACCCTATGTCTTTCGCGCCTTCGCGCTTTTTCCGCCACACGAATGTGTGACGCGTGATTGTAATTTATGCAGCATCAATCATATCATTGCCTCACACGCAATTGGTTGATCCGCGTCAAAGGGACGCCAGTGGCAAAATTCACCCGCGAAAACCACTTTTCGCCAAAATATCGCAAGGAATTTCATGACTGATTCTCTATTTCGCCCGTTTGAGACCCATCTCGATCGGGAGTCGGCCCGTGAGATTCTTAAATCAACCTTGATCGGAGCGGAAGATGGGGAGCTGTTTTTAGAGCGCTCGAGGTCGGAAGTTCTGTCCTTCGACGACGGGCGGCTGCGCCGGTCGAGCTTTGAGGCCTCCGAGGGCTTCGGTCTGCGCGCGGTTCAAGGCGAGCGGGTTGGCTATGCGCATGCAACCGAAATTTCCGAGCAGGCCATGCGCCGCAGCGCAGGCACGGTGCGCCTAGCCGTTGAGGCTGGTGGCGGGCCATTATGCGCCGCACCGCCGGCCACCAATCGCCGTCTTTACAGCGATCACAACCCCCTCAACGATTCGAGCTTCCCCGCCAAGATCGATATTCTGCGCGAGATTGATGCCTACGCCCGCGGTTTGGATCGCCGGGTGGTGCAAGTCTCAGCAACCATCGCCGCCTCCCATCAAGAGGTGGTCATCTTGCGCGCAGAGGGGCCCGATGTTTCCGACAGTCGCCCGATGGTGCGCATGAATGTCTCTGTGATCGTCGAGCAAGACGGGCAGCGCCAAACCGGCTACGTCGGGGGCGGCGGGCGCTATGGGCTGGATGGCATGCTTGCGCCGAGCCATTGGCAACCTTTGGTGCGTGAAGCTCTGCGCATCGCTGTGGTCAACCTCGCCGCAATTCCTGCCCCCGCAGGTGTGATGGATGTGGCGCTGGGCGCCGGATGGCCCGGTATCTTATTGCATGAGGCGGTTGGCCATGGGCTGGAAGGCGATTTCAATCGCAAAGGCACCTCTGCCTTCGCAGGTCTCATGGGCCAAAGGATCGCAGCCCCGGGCGTCACCGTCCTGGATGATGGCACGATACCAGACCGCCGAGGATCTATCAGCATTGATGATGAGGGCACCCCCAGCGGAAAAAATACCTTGATCGAAGACGGTATATTGGTCGGCTATATGCAGGACCGACAAAATGCGCGGCTCAGCGGCAATAGCCCAACAGGCAACGGCCGCCGCCAAAGCTTTGCCCATGCGCCCATGCCACGCATGACCAACACTTATATGTTGGGCGGGGATGTGGATCCCAAGGATATGCTTCACGATATGAAAGACGGTATTTACGCTGTGGGTTTCGGCGGTGGCCAGGTCGATATCACCAATGGGAAATTCGTCTTTTCCTGCACCGAGGCCTATCTGGTCAAAAACGGCAAGATCGGCGCCCCAGTCAAAGGCGCTACGCTCATTGGCGATGGAGCCACAGCGCTGCAGCAGATTCGCGCCATCGGCAATGACATGCGGCTCGACGACGGCATGGGCAATTGCGGCAAGCAAGGCCAGTGGGTGCCCGTTGGCGTGGGGCAGCCTTCCTTACTGATCGGCGGATTGACCGTGGGGGGATCGGCAACTTAAAGCGCATCGCTGCCGCGCCGATCCTACTTTCACTGAACGTTAACCATGCCCTGCCTAGCTTTCGGCCGTGACGAAAGCTAGGCAAGGCAAGACAACATATGACCCAACCTCCCAGTGGCGCCCAAACCTCACCCCAGCCGCGCATAAGCGAAGACGATCGCATCGCGCGGCTGCAATTGCTCCGCTCACCGCGCGTCGGACCGGCCACCTACAGGCGGCTTTTGGCAGAACATGGCACGGCCGCCGAAGCCCTGAGGGCCCTGCCCGATTTGGCCCGCAGCAAGGGGGTCAAATCTTACCAGCTGTGCAGTGAGCATATGGCGCAGCGCGAATATTTCACCGGCAAAAAAATTGGCGCAGATCTCATTTTTGACCATGAAGCCAGCTACCCGCGCCTGCTGGCTGAAATCCCAGACGCTCCGCCCTTCCTTTGGGTTTTGGGCCATCAAGCACAGCTCACGCGTCCCTGCGTGGCAGTCGTGGGCGCGCGCAATGCCTCCTCCTTGGGGACGCGCATGGCCCATCGTCTGGCCGCAGGTCTTGCAGAGGCGGGTTTGATCGTTGTGTCCGGCCTGGCCCGTGGCATAGATGCCGCCGCCCATGCCGCCAGCCTGGATCATGGCACCATTGGCGTGCACGCCGGCGGCATCGACGTGATCTACCCGCCCGAAAATACCGAGCTTGCCAGATCCATGCTGCAAAAAGGCGCGCGCATTTCGGAACAGCCCATTGGATTTCACCCCACCGCACGATTTTTTCCCAAGCGCAACCGCCTCATCTCCGGCCTCTGCCAGGCGGTTGTGATTGTGGAGGCGGCGGCGAAATCCGGCACATTTATCACCGCAAGGCAAGCGCTCGATCAAGGGCGCGAGGTCCTGGCTGTGCCTGGCCATCCCATGGATGCGCGCGCCGCCGGGTGCAATGTGCTGATCCGCGATGGCGCCTGTTTGGTGCGCAGCGTCGATGATATATTGCAGGCAATCTATCCCGCAACTCACCAACCGCCGCCGCAACCGCCGATGACCGGCCAGAGTCGCCCCCAAATCATCCAGACGACCCTGCCCCTGCCTCCCAGCAAAACACAGGCCTATCAAACCCGGCGCAAAGATTTGGTTCAGACTTTGCACACCGAAATTTTAGACCGTCTCAGCGCCGCGCCCCTGGCGGAGGATCAGTTGATCCGCGATCTCAAAAAACCGGCCGCCCATGTCGCACCGGCCATCACCGAACTGGAGCTTTCTGGCCGTCTGGAACGTCATCCTGGCGGACTTTTGACGCGCATCCTCAACCACTAAATTTGTTTTTTTGCGCAACCTCCATTGACAAATTGCTCTTGCACCGCCTTTTTGGCGCCAGAAATTTCCGTAACTCGCAGGGTATCCCCATGGCTGTTGTTGTTGTAGAATCTCCTGCTAAGGCAAAGACAATAAATAAATATCTTGGGCCGGGCTTCACAGTTCTTGCCTCCTACGGTCACGTGCGCGATTTGCCGCCCAAAGATGGATCGGTGGATCCCGAGAATGAATTTGAGATGCTTTGGGAGGTTGGCGCGGCCAGCAAGAAACATGTCAAAGCCATCGCCGATGCCCTGAAAGAAGACAATGAGCTGATCCTTGCAACCGACCCTGACCGCGAAGGCGAGGCGATCAGCTGGCACTTGCAAGAGACGCTCACCAAGCGCCGCGCGATCAAAAAAGATACTCCGGTTTCTCGCGTGGTCTTCAACGCCATCACCAAGACCGCCGTCACCGAGGCCATGAAAAATCCCCGTCAGGTGGATATGGAATTGGTGGAGGCCTATTTGGCCCGCCGCGCTTTGGATTATCTTGTGGGTTTCAAACTCTCCCCCGTGCTCTGGCGGCGCTTGCCGGGGGCGAAATCCGCTGGCCGGGTGCAATCGGTATGCCTGCGGTTGATCGTCGACCGTGAAATGGTGATTGAGGCATTTCATGCGCGTGAATATTGGACCGTCAGTGCCAGTCTCAGCACGCCGCGCGGCCAGCAGTTTGACGCGCGGCTGACCAGCCTGGGCGGCAAGCGCCTCGATAAGTTCGATCTGGCGAATGAAACCGAAGCGGAATTGGCGGTTCAGGCGGTGCGGAGCCGGGATTTGATCGCCACCTCCGTGGAAGCAAAACCCGCCAATCGCAACCCCTCCGCCCCGTTCATGACCTCGACCCTCCAGCAAGAGGCAAGCCGCAAATTCGGCATGGGTGCCCGGCAAACCATGTCGGCCGCACAGCGCCTTTATGAGGCTGGTCTGATCACCTACATGCGGACCGATGGGATCGATATGGCGCCGGAAGCGGTGCAAGCCGCCCGCGCCGTGATCCGCGCGCGCTATGGGGCGCAATATGTGCCCGAGCAGCCACGTCTCTATAAAAATAAAGCAAAAAACGCGCAAGAGGCTCATGAATGCATTCGGCCCACCGAAATGGATCAAGCCCCGGACACCCTGTCCATATCCGACTCGGATCAAAAGAAACTCTATGATCTGATTTGGAAACGGACAGTCGCCAGCCAAATGGCCGCGGCGCGTTTGGAGCGCACCACGGTTGACATTGCCTCAAGCGATGGTCAGGTCGGGTTGCGCGCCACCGGGCAAGTGATGCTTTTTGATGGCTTTATGCGGGTCTATGAGGAAGGGCATGACGACACCGTTCTTGATGAAGATGACAAGCGGTTGCCGCAAATCAGCGCCGAAGACCCCTTGGCCAAAAAATCCGTCACCCCTGAGCAGCATTATACCCAGCCGCCACCGCGCTACACCGAGGCCAGTTTGGTCAAACGTATGGAAGAGCTCGGCATTGGCCGCCCCTCCACCTATGCCTCGGTTGTGACCACGATCCAGGACCGCGACTATGTGCGCAAAGAGAAAAATCGTCTGATTCCCGAGGATAAGGGGCGTTTGGTCACTGTTTTCCTCAGCAGTTTCTTCCGCCAATACGTCGGCTATGAATTCACGGCCAATTTGGAAAATGAATTGGACGACGTTTCCGCGGGTGATCGCGAATATCGCACAGTTTTGAGCCGCTTCTGGAAGGACTTTAAGGTCGCGATTGACGAGGCGATGGATCAATCCATCACTGAAGTTCTTGAAAAAATTAACGATGTGCTTGAGCCGCATCTCTTTCCCGTTGAAGAGCCTGGGGTTGATCCACGCGTCTGCAAAAGCTGTGGCAATGGGCGATTGTCCATGCGCACCGCCCGATCGGGCGGCGCATTTATCGGCTGCTCGAACTACCCCGATTGCCGCTTTACCCGCCCATTTGGACCACCGGGCACCGAAAGCAGCGCCATAGGTCCCGATGGCAAGCTCTTGGGGCATGATGGCGCAGATCCCATCAGCCTGCGCGATGGGCGCTACGGGCCCTATGTGCAGCGCGGCACCGTCACCGAGGAAAATCCCAAACCACCGCGGATGTCCATTCCGAAGAGCTGGTCCTTGGATGATTTAACCTTGGAAAAGGCCGTGCAACTTTTATCCCTGCCCCGCGAAATCGGCCCCCATCCCGAAGACGGGGTGATGATCGAATCTTCCATTGGACGCTTCGGCCCCTATGTGAAACATGGCACGCTCTACGCCAATATCGGCGATATTGACGAAGTGTGGAGCATCGGGATGAACCGCGCTGTGGAAGAATTGGCGAAAAAGGCCGCACGCAGCGGACGAGGTGCGGCGGCCAAGCCCTTGTATGAGTTGGGCGAGCATCCAAGTGAGGGCGGCCCGATCAATGTCATGGATGGGCGCTATGGTCCTTATGTGAAATGGGGCAAAGTGAATGCCACGATTCCAAAAGAGATTGAACCGGCCCAGGTCACCGTTGCAATGGCGGTGGATCTGATTGCGCAAAAAGCGCCTGCGAAAAAGAAGAAAGCGGCGGCCAGCAAAAAAACCGCCACCAAAAAAACAACAGCCAAAAAGCCAGCCGCGGCGAAAAAAACACCCTCGAAAAAGGGTTAGGTCCTGGCTTTAGCGCTGCGGCGGTGCGCCAAAGGCGCGCAGAACCTCCTGCGCGGCACGTTGGACCGGGTCAAGCGTATCCGATAGGATTTGCACCCGGTCAAACCGTGACGGATCTGCCTCAACCGCCGCACGCAGGGCCGATCCAAAGGCCATACGCAATTCTGTTCCGATATTGAATTTGCAAATCGCCGTCTGTGCGGACAAATGCCGGCGCTGCTCGACCGGAACACCAGAGCCGCCATGAATGACCAAAGGCACCGGCGTCAGCGCCTCAATCTGCGCAATGCGCTCCAAATCCAGACCGCCCTGCTTGTCCTGCTGTAAATGAACATTGCCAACGCTGATGGCAATGGCGTCCGCGCCGCTCTCGCGGGCAAATAGTGCCGCCTCTTCCGGATCGGTTCCATTCGAGCTTTCCCCGCCAGAATATCCGACAAACCCGATTTCGCCCTCACAGGAAATGCCGGCCGCATGGGCCATCTCGGCAATGGCTGCGGTTTCATCAATATTTTGACGCAAAGGCTTGCGCGAACCGTCAAACATGACCGAGGTGAAGCCGCTGTCAATCGCAAGTCTACAGTCCTCAAAGGTATAGCCATGATCCAAATGGGCCACCACAGGCACCGAGGAGGCCTCGGCCAAATGCCGAAACATTTTACCCAGCACCGGCAGCGGCGTATGCGCCCGGCACGATGGCCCAGCCTGCAAGATAACCGGGCAATTCTCCGCCTCAGCCGCCGCCACATAGGCACGCATATCTTCCCAGCCAAGGGTCACCAGTCCCCCCACCGCATAGCCCTGCTTTAAGGCCGGTTGCAGCACCTCGGCGAGAGTGGCAAGGGTCATTTGAATTTCGCAATCATATCTTTGATGCCCGGAATGGTTTCGATTTGATAGGCATGGGTTGGCTGGAAATATTGCACCAGCGAACGCTGGCTCAACCCGCCCAGAATGGTGAAATAATACATCTCATAGCCCGGCAGAACACAGCAGGGGTGATAGCCATTGTCGAGACAGATGGTTGAGCCATCCACGATATGATAGGCATCCCCCGGCTTATTGTCCTCGCGCTGCAACATTTGCACACCCGAGCCCCAATTGGGCTTGAAGCGGAAATTATAGGTTTCATCATGGCGTGTCTCTATGGGCAGGCGATCGGTGTCATGCTTATGGCTTGGAAAGCCCGACCATCCGCCTGCGCCGACTGTAAACAGCTCACTCACCAACAGGCGGCCAACTTTTCCATGCTGTTTTTGACCAAGTATATGTTTGATTTTACGATGGGTTTTCGTGTCATCCGAGCCGTATTGCACCAGGTCAATCTCATCGGCCCGCACCGCGAAAGGAACCAAGACCTCGTCGTATTTCGCCCCAGCAACGAAGACCTCGGCAGTCTCCGAAAGACACACCATCTCCACTTTCGCCCCCGACGGCACATAAACCCCCTCTGGCTCTCCGCCCCAAACATCTTCGACACGCCCGCCCAATCCGGCGGTTTTGAACCCCTCCACATCAACATCAATCGAGCCCGTGGCCGGAACAATGCAGGTCTCATAGCCCGGCACCTGATAGGTAAAGGCCTGACCCTTGGTCAGTTTTACAATGTTGAAATAATTCAGCGGCACCGTGGAATCATCCACATCCACAATGGGGGAATTTTTGTTGTCAAAAGGGGCTATGTGCATGGTTTAATCTTTCACCTCTGTGGGACCGGCCTGCGCGGCCAAAAATGTTTCTAAATCGGCCGGAAAGGGCATGGCCGGCGCGCAGCCAGGCTTGCCCACAACGATAGCCGCACAGGCAGAGCCGCGCAGAACCGCATCTTTAAGCGGCAAGCCCTGCGCCAAAGAGGCCAGAAAACCCGCCATAAAACTATCCCCTGCCCCCGTGGGCTTCAACGCAGTGACCGGGTAAATACCTGTGCGCAATTCTTGATCCCCCGCAAAGGTGATAGCGCCTTTCTCACCCATCTTGTAGATCACAATCTTCGCAGTGCTCTGCGCCAGAGCGCGCGCCTTGGCCAGACCTTTGTCAATGCCACCGGCCATGAAGCCAAATTCTTCGTCATTGCCCACAATCACATCTGACAGCGCGCCGGCACGGGACAATACCTCCTCGGCCACCTGCGGCGATGGCCAGCTGTAGGGGCGATAGTCCACATCAAAAATGATCGGCAGCCCGGCCGCGCGGGCCAGAGCGAAGGCATGGAAGGCCGCAGACCGGCTTGGCTCGGCCGCAAACACCGTTCCCGCTGTCACAAGAGCGCCAAAATCGCCATAATTGACGGCCTCGGCGTCGGCTGCGGTAAACTGAAAATCAGCGGCGCCATTGCGATAGATCACGCTTTGATGCTCTTTGACGCGCGATTCATAAACGGCCAAAGAGTTGCGAAACTCGCCGCCAACCGCTTTGACATGGCTGCACTCCACGCCGTAATTTTTCAACTGATTGACACAATAACGCCCAACGCTGTCATCGCTGACAGAGGTCACCAGGGCCGCTTTTCCGCCGAGTTTTACAATCCCCACCGCAATATTGGCCGAAGATCCTCCCAAACCGGCGGTGAAAACCTCCGCCTCCTCCGTCTTCGTTCCCGGCGGATCGGGAAAGAAATCCATCCCCGCGCGGCCAATGACCACAAAATTATTCTGAGCGATACCCGCCAAGAGGTTTTGCATGGCTACACCCCGCGCCGTTGCTTCTCGCGGCCGCTTTCCCAATCCGCATGGGCCTCGCGGACAGACGAATGGGCGCTGACCTGGGGCGTGCCGACTTCCCACCAGCTGTGCCCCTCAGTGGTCCAGCCCTCATAGGCATCCACATCCATGACGATCACGCTGGTTTTGTCCGCCGCCTTGGCCCGCATAAACGCCTCTGCCAATTGCGCAGGGTTGGCCACGCGCTCGGCATGCGCCCCCATGGCCGCCGCATGGGCCGTGAAATCAACCGCAAAGGGCGCATCGACCGTTGGGCAATCGGCGATGAGATTGTTAAAGCTCTCATTTCCTGTGTTATTTTGCAGCTTGTTGATCACCGCAAACCCGCCATTGTCGAGCACCAATATGATCAATTTCTTCCCGGTCAGAACCGATGAATAAATATCTGAGTTCATCAGAAGATAGCTGCCATCGCCGGTAAAGACGATGGTGTCTTGCGCAGGTTCACGCTCACTTTGCGCGATTCGGGCGCCCCAGGCGCCGGCGATTTCATAACCCATGCAGCTGAACCCAAACTCCACATCGACTGTGCCAATATCCAAGGTTCGCCAATTTGCCGTCACCTCTGCGGGCAAACCGCCTGCCGCTGCAACAACTCGGTCACGCGGATCGCAGAGCGCGTTGACCACACCAATCGCCTGAGCGTAGGAATTGGGACGATTGCCCGGCTTCACATTCTGCGCCACGTAGGCGTCCCATTTGCGGCGCTCGCCCTGCGCCTCGGCCAGCCAAGCGGCGGGGGCGCGATAGCTCCCCATATGTTCGGTGAGGGCCCGAAGCCCCAGTTTGGCATCCCCCACCAAGGGCAGCGCGCGATGCTTGCCCGCATCATGGCGCGCAGTGTTGAGCGAGATAAATTGCGCGTCTTGCGCAAAGGCCGTCCAAGATCCTGTGGTGAAGTCTTGCAAACGGCTGCCCACCGATAGGATGACATCCGCCCGTTCCGCCAGCCAATTGCCGCTGTCAGAGCCGGTCACCCCGACCGGCCCCATGTTCAGGGGATGATCGGCCAAGAAATTGGCCCGGCCCGCAATGGTTTCGATCACAGGAATGCCGCAAGTTTCGGCAAAGTCGGTCAATTCGGCCACAGCCTTCGCATATTGCACCCCGCCGCCTGCGATAATCGCCGGGCGTTTGGCGGCTTTCAGGCGCGCGATCGCATCCTCAAGCTCTCGCGCATCAGGCATTTGCTGACGAATGCGGTGCACTTTGGGGTCAAAGAAAGACAAAGGGTAATCATAGGTCCAGCCCTGCACATCCTGCGGCAAAGCGATAAACGCCGGGCCACAATCGGCCGGATCGAGCATGGTTGCCAAAGCCGCCGGCAGGGTTTGGATCACCTGCGCCGGATGGGTGATACGATCCCAATAGCGAACCACCGCTTGAAAACTGTCATTGAGCCCAAGCGCCGGATTGCCGAAATGCTCCAACTGTTGCAGCACAGGATCAGGCAGACGGGTCAAAAACGTATCACCGCAGAGCATCAGCATCGGCAGGCGGTTGGCATGGCACAGGGCTGCTGCTGTCAAGAGATTGGCGGTGCCGGGCCCTGCCGAAGCTGTACAAATCATGAATTTTTGCCGCAGGTGATATTTGGCATAGGCCGCCGCCGCAAACCCCATGCCCTGCTCATTTTGCCCGCGATACAGCGGCAGCACATCGCGATGATCGTACAGAGCCTCGCCCAAACACGGCACGTTGCCATGGCCAAAAATGCCAAAGCCCCCGCCACACAGGCGGGTTTTCTCTCCATCAATGTCGATATACTGCGCCGCCAAATAGCGAATGATGGCCTGTGCGGTGGTCAGGCGAATGGTTTTATCTGCTGTGTCCACAGAACATACTCCGATTTAAATGCAAAAACCCTGGCCCATCTTGGCAAGCCGTTTGGGCTTTAGGATACTATTTTTGCAACCGGTTGCAAGAGTGGAAGTCGCGCCTATTGCCCAGCGCGATACCAAGCGGTCAGAAGCGCGCGATCCTCTTGCGGAATGTCGGTGATATTGGCCGGCGGCATGGCGTGGCTTACCCCCGCTTGCAAATAGATCGCCCGTGCATTGCGCGCAACATCTGCGCGGGTTTCAAGCAAGACCCCTTTGGGCGCCCAGCGCAGCCCATCCCATACCGGTGCCCGCGCATGGCACATGGCGCAGCGTCCCTGCACGATTTCATGCGCCCGTTCAAAGCCCTGCGCCTGCGCAAATCGCAGCTCGTAACCGGTCAAAGGCAGGGCCTCGGCCTCCTCCACATCCCCGTCAAAACCGGGGGCTGAGGACAGCCAGGCAATGGCGATAAACAATAACACAGTGACCGCCCAGGTCCAATTCGGCCGGCCCTTACGCGCATGCATGGAATTGAAATAATGGCGAATGGTCACGCCGATCAGAAAAACCAAACAGGCTATGATCCAAGCATTGGGCGTGCCAAACGACAAAGGATAATGGTTCGACAGCATCAAAAAGATCACGGGCAAAGTGAGATAATTATTATGGGTCGAGCGCAATTTGGCAATTTTGCCATATTTGGCCGCCGGCACCCGCCCCGCTTTCAAATCCGCCACCACGATTCTCTGATTGGGCATGATGATCATCGCCACATTGGCCGTCATGATCGTGGCCGTAAAAGCTCCCAAATGCAAAAGCGCCGCGCGGCCGGTGAAAATTTGATTATAGCCCCAAGACATCGCCACCAAGACCGCAAAGAGCAAAAGCATCAGGAGCGTTGGGCGCTCGCCCAAAGGCGATTTGCACAGGCCGTCATAGATCACCCAGCCAATCGCCAGAGATCCCGCCGACAAGGCAATCGCCTGCCAGGTGGTGAGATCCATCTTCGCCGGATCAATCAAATAGAGCTCCGAGCCGGCCCAATAGACCACCATCAACATGGCCACCCCGGACAGCCAGGTCATGTAGCTCTCCCATTTGAACCAAGTCAGATGCTCTGGCATGGCCTCTGGGGCAATGAGATACTTCTGGATGTGATAAAATCCACCGCCATGCACCTGCCATTCCTCACCATCGGCGGGACCGTCAATGTTGCGGTTCAATCCCAAATCCAGCGCTATAAAATAGAACGAAGAGCCAATCCAAGCCATCGCGGTGATGACATGAAGCCACCGCACGGCAAAGCTGATCCATTCCCAAAATATTGCAGCATCATACATGATGTGACTCCTTAGCTTCCGCGATAGGTGGAAAACCCATGGGCCGACAAGAGCAGGGGCACATGGTAGTGATCATCTTGCGACATGCCAAACCGAATGGGCACCACATCTAAGAACAACGGCGCCTGTCCCGCCTGTCCTGTGCGGCGCAGATAATCCCCGGCGTGAAAAACCAGCTCATACTGCCCAAGGGCGAAGGTCTCTTTCGACAGGATCGGACTGTCCGTGCGCCCATCGGCATTGGTCACCGCTTCACCCAGCTTGACCGCTTGGCCGTTGTCATAGCGAAACAGCTCAATTTGAATCCCGGCGGCCGGACAGCCTTTGGCCGTGTCTAAAACATGTGTGGTCAAAAATCCATTCATGATCTATTCCTTTTTTGCTTCCCTAATCTCTGCGCAAAAAATAAGCAAAGGGAAAGCCCAAGATGGAGAAAATTATGAAACGTTACCCACGCGATATGTCCGGATATGGCCCAACCCCTCCCGCAGCGCAGTGGCCAGGAGGCGCCAAAATTGCGGTTCAATTGGTGCTGAACTATGAAGAGGGCGGCGAAAACAACATATTGCATGGGGATGCCGCCTCTGAAGCCTTTTTGTCAGAGATCGTCGGCGCAGCCGCCTGGCCCGGTCAGCGCCATTGGAACATGGAAAGCATCTATGAATACGGCGCGCGCGCAGGATTTTGGCGGCTGCATCGCATGCTCAAAGACCTGCCCATCACCGTTTACGGTGTGGCCACCGCCTTGGCCCGCGCGCCAGAGCAACTGGCTGCGATGAAATCCGCCGGATGGGAGATCGCCAGCCACGGGCTCAAATGGATCGAATATAAAGATGCCACCCCCGAAGATGAGGCCGCCGATATGGCGGAGGCCATCCGCCTGCACACAGAGGTCGTGGGCACCCCCCCGCGCGGCTGGTATACGGGGCGCTGCTCGGAGCACACCGTCCGCTTGGCCGCACAAACCGGGCAATTTGCCTATGTGGCCGACAGCTATGCCGATGATCTTCCCTATTGGATGGAATTTAAGGCGCGCGATCAGTTGATTGTGCCCTATACACTCGACGCCAATGATATGCGCTTTGCAACCCCGCAGGGCTTTAACGCGGGCGATCAATTTTTCAGCTACCTCAAAGACAGTTTCGACACGCTCTACGCAGAGGGCGGGCGCATGATGTCCATTGGCCTGCACTGCCGCCTGATCGGCCGGCCAGGCCGCGCCGCCGCGCTGCAACGTTTCATTGACTATGTGCAAAGCCATGAGGGCGTCTGGTTCGCCACCCGCGAGGCCATTGCCGACCATTGGACCCAAACCCACCCCCACAGGCGCCAAATGCGCCCCAGTGGCCTGTCCCGAGAGGCGTTCATAGCCGCCTATGGCGGAATCTTTGAGCATTCGGCCTGGGTCGCAGAGCGGGCGCATCGGCTGGAACTTGGCCCCATGCATGACACTGCGACCGGATTGCACAACGCCCTCTGCCGCGCCTTTCGCTCGGCCAGCCCCGAGCGGCGCCTGGGCGTGCTCACCGCCCATCCAGATTTGGCTGGAAAACTGGCGGCCGCAAAACGCCTGACCGCGGAAAGCACCGCAGAGCAGGCCAGCGCAGGGCTGGACGCGCTGACCGACGACGAACGTAAGCGCTTCACGGCGCTCAACGACGCCTATGTGCAAAAACACGGATTTCCCTTTATCATCGCAGTAAGGGATCACAGCAAAGCCAGCATCCTTGCCGCCTTTGAACAGCGCATCACCCATGATCGCGAGACCGAATTTGCCGAAGCCTGCCGCCAAGTGGAGCGCATCGCAGAATTCCGCCTGCGCGATCTGCTGCCGCGCTGAAGCCTCAAGAAGACCCCTGCATAACGCAGCCGGCCTTTGAAATGGCTTTGCTCAGAGGTCTTTCAAGCTCTGACCTGCCTTGCGTGGGTCAGAGCGCTAAAGGCCCAGCGGCATATGGCGGTTGACGTCTTTGTAAAGCAAATAGCGAAACACCCCTGGACCGCCCGCATAGCAGGCTTGCGGGCAAAAGGCGCGCAACCACATGAAATCGCCGGCTTCCACTTCGACCCAATCTTGATTCAGCTTATAGACAGCTTTTCCTTCTAGCACATAAAGCCCGTGCTCCATGACGTGGGTCTCTTCAAAAGGGATCACCCCGCCCGGCTGAAAGGTCACGATATTGACATGCATGTCATGGCGCAGATCGTCAGGTTCCACAAAGCGCGTGGTGCCCCATGCCCCATTGGTATCGGGCATCAATTGCAGCTCATGATCGGCCTCATGGGTGACAAAAGCCTCGGGTCGCGCGATCCCCTCAACCGGCACATAGAGCTTACGGATCCAATGAAACCTTAGGCACTCCTCAGGCGCCTCCAGCCGCCATTGCAACCCGCTGGGAATATAGGCATAGCTGCCCGCCCGCAAACCATGCGCCTGCCCGTCCAGATGCAGCACGCCCGCACCCTGGGTGACAAAAAGCACCGATTGCGCCCGGGCCTCCATATCCGGTTTATCGCTGCCACCACCAGGAGAGACTTCCATGATATATTGCGAAAAAGTCTCAGCAAATCCGCTCAAGGGACGTGCCAAAACCCACGCGCGTGTTTTGTGCCAATGGGGCAAAAAGCTGGTGACGATGTCGCGCATCGTGCCCCTGGGGATGACCGCATAGGCCTCTGTAAAGACCGCGCGCTGGGTCATGGTCTCCTTCTGACTCGGCAGGCCACCGATCGGGAAATAATATTTTTGCGTGTCACCCATGGGATATCCTTTCAAGACAGATCAATTCCTAACGCCAAACTGCGCAAAGAAAAAGCCCTACTGATGCGCGCCGCCGCTCAAACAATGGTGCAAAAATGCAAAAACACGCTTGGTCGGAAAACATATATAGTTTGTCCGATTTCAACCTGAATTCGCGCGCTGGATTGGCCACATTTGCCGCAAGGAGTCCGAGCGATGCGCTATTCAGCCCTCAGAGTAATAAAAGAAGCTCTTACCGGCCACAAAGGCTGGACGCCCGCTTGGCGGGACGTGACCCCGCAAGCACATTATGACTACATCGTCATCGGTGGCGGCGGGCATGGATTGGCGACCGCCTATTATCTCGCGCGCAACCATGGGGCCAAGAAGGTGGCTGTCTTGGAAAAGGGCTGGATTGGCGGCGGCAATGTCGGGCGCAACACCACGATCATTCGGTCCAACTATCTGCTTGATGGCAATGAGCCATTTTACGAGCATTCGCTCAAGCTCTGGGAGGGGTTGGAGCAGGATTTGAATTACAACGCGATGGTCAGCCAGCGCGGCATTCTCAATCTCATCCACTCAGACGCGCAGCGCGACGCCTTCACGCGGCGCGGCAATGCGATGATTCTCAATGGGGCGGATGCGGATTTACTCTCCACGAAAACCATTCAAAAGCGCTACCCTTTCCTCAATGTGGACAACGCCCGCTTCCCCATCAAAGGCGGTCTGGCCCAGCATCGCGGCGGCACCGTGCGCCACGATGCAGTGGCCTGGGGCTATGCGCGCGCGGCGGATCAATTGGGGGTGGACATCATCCAAAATTGCGAAGTCACCGGCTTTCGCATTGAGGGCGGTAAATGCCTGGGCGTGGACACCAGCCGCGGCTATATCGCAGGCGGCAAAATCGCAGCCTGTGTCGCCGGATCCTCGGGACGCTTGATGTCAAAAGCGGGCATGCGCCTGCCCATCGAAAGCCATGTTCTGCAAGCCTTCGTCTCCGAAGGGCTGAAACCAGTGCTGCCCGGTGTCATCACCTTTGGGGCGGGGCATTTTTATTGCAGCCAATCGGATAAGGGCGGATTGGTCTTTGGCGGCGATATAGACGGTTATAATTCCTACGCCCAGCGCGGAAACCTGCCTGTTGTTGAAGATGTTTGCGAAGGGGCAATGGCCATATTCCCCATGCTCGGCCGTGTGCGTCTTCTGCGCATGTGGGGCGGTATTATGGATATGTCGATGGATGGCTCGCCCATCATAGACCGCACCCATATTGACAGGCTCTATTTCAACGGCGGTTGGTGCTATGGCGGCTTCAAGGCCACGCCGGCCTCTGGCTGGTGCTATGCCCATCTTTTGGCCACGGATGCCCCGCATGAATTTGCCAAGGCCTACCGCTTTGACAGGTTCGAAAAGGGGCAGATGATTGATGAAAAAGGCGTGGGCAACAACCCGCAGCTGCATTAGGAGCGCAAGAGATATGATTATCAACCACCCGCTTCTTGGTCCACGCGACAGCGCAGAGTTCACCTATATGGGAGATGCCAAGCTCATCGACCGCCCCGATTGGCAAGACCCGGAGGCTTTGGCGAAATTTATTGACTATGGCTATATGCGCGACAATCCAGACGGGGTGCATCGTGAGCTTTGGTATCACGAGCAGGGCGATCGCTCCTTCCTTGTGATCACCCGCGACACGAGCACCCATGAAATTTCCGCTGTGGAGCTGGCCCGCGATGTCGCCCGAAGCCGAGGTCGGAGCACATGAGCCAAATCAATCGCCTCTCTGGCGGGCAAATTGACCGCAGCCACACTTTGGACTTCACCTTCGATGGCAAGGCCTACCAAGGTCATGCGGGCGACACGCTGGCCAGTGCGCTTTTGGCCAATGGCGTGCGCCTCATGGGCCGCTCGTTCAAATATCACCGCCCGCGCGGCGTTCTAACCGCCGGATCTGAAGAGCCCAACGCTCTTGTCGAGCTTCGAGAGGGCGCACGCAAGGAGCCCAATACCCGTGCCACCACGGCCGAGATGTTTGGCGGCCTGAGTGCGACGTCACAAAATAGGATCGGCTCGCTGCGCTTTGATCTGATGGCCATAAATGACCGGCTCTCAAATTTTCTGACCGCGGGATTTTATTACAAAACCTTCATGTGGCCCGCCGCCTTTTGGGAAAAACTCTACGAGCCGATTATTCGCAGAGCCGCCGGGCTGGGAAGTATCAGCTTGCAAGAGGATCCCGACGCCTATGACCGGGGCTTTTTGCACTGTGATCTGCTGATCATCGGTGCGGGCCCTGCCGGGCTTGCCGCCGCGCTGACTGCGGGGCGTGCCGGCGCGCAGGTGATCTTGGCCGATGAAGATTTCACCCTCGGAGGACGGCTCAATTCTGAACGGCTCACCTTAGGCGATCAAAGCGGCGCAGATTGGGCCGCGCAAACTCTGGCGGAGCTGACCGGCCTCCCCAATGTCCGCATCATGTCCCGAACGACGGTGCTGGGCGCTTTTGATCATGGTATTTTCGGCGCTTTGGAGCGGGTCTCGGACCACCTGCCCCAGCCCGCGCCCGGCAAACCGCGGCAAGTGCTGTGGCGGATCTATACCAAGGGCAGCCTGCTCTGCGCGGGCGCCACCGAGCGCCCGATCGCCTTCGAGAACAATGATCGGCCCGGGATCATGCTGGCCGGAGCAATGCGCAGCTATGCCAACCGCTGGGCGGTGACCCCAGCGCAAAGGGTGGCGGTCTTTACCAACAATGACGACGGGCACCGAACCGCGGCGGACCTGCACGCGAAAGGCGTCTCTATTGCCGCCGTGATCGATGTGCGGCCCGATGCGCCACGCAGTGGCGACTATGAGGTCATCGCAGGCGGTCAGGTGATCAACAGCCGCGGACGCTTGGGACTGACCTCCATTGAGGTCGCCCTGCCCGGCGGCGGAACGCGCCAATTGTCTTGCGGGGCTCTTGGCGTGGCGGGCGGCTGGAACCCCAATGTGCATCTGACCAGCCACCATCGCGGCCGGCCAGAATGGTTGCCACAGATTGCCGCCTTCGGCCCTCCGGCAGAGGGACCCAAAGCGCTGCGGGTGGCCGGCGCGGCCAATGGCGATCTGTCGACCGCGGGCGCCCTGCGCGGCGGGGCGGGTCAAGCCGCCGACTGGTTGCGCGAGAATGGGTTTCGAGCAACGGCCCTTGAAGTGCCCGAGGCCGAAGACGCCCCCATCTCCATCACGCCCTTTTGGGCCGTCAAAGGCTGCAACCGCGCCTGGCTGGATCAACAAAACGACGTGACGGTCAAAGACGTCAAATTGGCCCATCAAGAAAATTTTGTCAGCGTCGAACATCTCAAACGTTACACCACGCTGGGCATGGCCACAGATCAGGGTAAGACGTCCAATATGGGCGGGCTGGCGATCATGGCCGAGCTGACCGGCAAAACCATTCCCGAGGTCGGCACAACCATCTTCCGCCCGCCCTATACCCCAACCGCCATTGGGGCCTTCGCCGGCCGCGACCGCGGAACAGATTTCCGCCCCACTCGTAAGACACCCAGCCACGCTTGGGCCGAAGAGCAAGGCGCGGTCTTTGTTGAAGTGGGCATGTGGTTGAGGGCGCAATGGTTTCCCAAAGCGGGCGAAACCCATTGGCGGCAGTCCGTCGACCGAGAAGTTCTGGCCACACGCAAATCCGTCGGTATTTGCGATGTCACAACACTCGGAAAAATCGACGTGCAGGGCTCGGATGCCGCGACCTTTCTAAACAAGGTTTATTGCAACGGTTTTGCCAAATTGGCCACCGGCAAAACCCGTTATGGCGTGATGCTGCGCGAGGATGGCATGGTCATGGATGATGGCACCGCCGCCCGGCTGGCGGAAGATCATTTCGTGGTCACCACCACCACCGCCAATGCTGTCTCGGTCTTTCGCCACATGGAATTTGCCCGCCAATGCCTCTGGCCAGATCTCGATGTGCAGCTGATGTCTACAACCGAGGCCTGGGCACAATATGCGGTGGCGGGGCCAAATGCACGGCGGCTGCTGCAAAAGATCGTAGATCCCGATTATGATCTGTCCAATGAGGCCTTCTCCTTCATGGCCTGCGCCAATATCACCGTTTGCGGCGGGCTGCGCGCCCGGCTGTTTCGGATCTCTTTCTCGGGCGAGCTGGCCTATGAAATCGCAGTGCCGACACGCTACGGCGATGCGATGATCCGGCGCCTTATGCAGGCCGGTGAGGAATTTGACGCGGTGCCCTATGGCACCGAGGCGCTGGGAGTCATGCGCATTGAAAAAGGTCATGCGGCTGGCAATGAGCTCAACGGCACCACCACGGCCTTAAATCTTGGCATGGGGAGCATGGTGTCCAAGGCAAAAGACAGCATCGGATCGACCCTATCGGAACGCAGCGGGCTGAACCATGCTCAAGCGCTCAAACTGGTTGGATTGCGGCCCGTGAACCCGGCCAACCCTGTGCCGGCCGGCAGTCATTTGATGTGCAAAGGCGATCCAGTGGATGCCGCCCATGACCAAGGCTATGTGACGTCCGCCTGTTTCTCGCCAAGTCTGGGCCATTCCATCGCGCTGGCCTATGTCAAAGCTGGAGACAGCCGCATGGGTGAAATCCTAAGGCTTGTCAGCCCATTGACCGGCTTTGATCATGAGGTTGAAGTGGTCAGCGCCCATTTCATCGATCCAGAGGGGGACCGTCTGCGTGCATGACCTGATCGCCACCACAGCTTTGGGCAAAAGCGCCCCAGCTGTCGACCACCATGGTCCCGTGACCTTGACCGAAGAGCCCGGCATCGCCCTGGCCTCTGTCGCTGCGCGCCGCGGGGGAGAGCGCACAACCGCCTTGGCCATGCGTCGCATGATCGGGCCGACCGCGCCCAAGGCGGGGCACTGGGCCGGCACTCGGATCATCGCTTTTTGGACTGGCCCCGATCAATGGATGCTTGAAGCGCCCTATGACAGCGACGAATTTTTATTTGAGCGGGCGATAGCGGAAGTCAAAGGCAAGGCCTCCGTCACCGAACAAACCGGGGCCTGGTGCCGCTTTGATCTGCGCGGTCCAAATCTTGCGGCCGTTATGGAGCGGCTTTGCCCGATCAATATGGCCAAATTCATCGCCGGCAGTGCCACCCGAACCAGCATTCATCACCTCGGCTGTTTTGTGCTCTGCCGCGCCCAGGACCACATCTCGATCTTAGGGCCGCGCTCCTGCGCAGCATCATTGCACCACAGCCTGCTGACCGCCATTCGGGCCGCCTTTTAACGCTGCCGTCATATGCTCTCACGCCCGCGCCCCTAGACCGAGGGCACCGGACTGTTGTCCAAGACACGATAGAGATTGATGCGCCTGCGGTCCTCTTGGGGAGAGAGTCCAAAGGCCTCACGATAATGACGCATCATCGGCGTGGTCGAGCCATAGCCCACCTGCAGCGCAATTTGCGCCATACTGTCTTTGGAATACATCACCAGTTGCTTGGCCGCTTTCATCCGCAGCGCACGATAGTAATGCGACGGGCTCTGCCCCGTTGCCTTTTTGAAACTTCGCTCAATCTGCCGGGGAGAGACGCCCACGCCCTCCGCGACCTCTGCCACAGAAATCGGAGACTCCAGATGGGCTGCAAATATGGCCACCGCTTTGGCCACCACAGCCGGTAAGGTCGCGTCGGTGCTGCTGCTGCGATAGGTTGGGATACTCTGCTGCACCTCCTCACCCCGCATCAAAGGATGCTGGAACCAGCAGGCCACCTCCGTGGCCACATCTGCCCCCAGGCGGGTTTCGATCAACCGCAGTGACAGATCAAAGGCCGCAGCCGCCCCTGAGGCGGTGTAGCGGCGGCTCGCGACTTCAATGACCCGATCAGAGGCCTGAACCTCGGGAAATTCTGAACGGAAGGCCGCATCATAACACCAATGCACCGAAACCACATGCCCCGCCATCACCCCAGAACGGACCAAAGGAAACACCCCGCCGCTGACCCCGCCCAAAACCGCGCCATGGCGGGCCAATGTGCGCAATGCACCAAAACCGGCTTTTGCATTGTCAAACTGCGCCCGGGGCGGGCTGAGCAGAAACAGATAATCGGGCCGCGTCAGATCGGATAAAGCCAAATCAGGCTCAAAGCTGATCCCGGCACTGGAGCGCCGCTTTGCCATCGTCTCGGCAACCAGTGACCAAGAAAACGCGTCCTGCCCCGATATCTCATTTGCCGCACGCAGAGGTTCGATCATCGAGGTCAGGCAGGCCATCGGAAAGCCTTCAAAAATCAAGAATCCAACGGACTGGGTTTTCACATCATTCATAAATATGATACTAACAGGAAAACTGGCCCGTAGATCAAGAGGTCAAACGCCAAGATTGAGGTTGATAAATGAGTGTTGAGAAAGTCACCCCGGCTATGGCGGCCAAACGGACGCAGGAGCCGTCTCGGGCGCGCGACGGGTCTGAAAAAATTCTGGAACTGGCCATTGGACGTGAGCTGCGGGCCTTTCGGCGCGGCCAAGAGGTCACAGTTGCCGAGCTTGCCAATCGCACAGGCCTGTCAATCGGAATGCTGTCCAAGATTGAAAATGGCAATACCTCTCCCTCCCTCAAGACCTTAAAAACCCTTGCAACGGCGTTGTCTTTGCCAATCACTGCATTTTTTCGCGGCTTTGAGGCGCGCCAGGAGGCGGTCTACACAAAAAGCGGTGAAGGGATCGCGGCCGAGGAGGCTGGCACTCTGGCGGGTCATCAAACATATCTTTTGGGACATATCAGCGCCCCGTCCAGCGGGGTCATCGTAAAGCCATATTTGGTAACTCTGACCTCGGAGGCGGATGTGTTGCCAAGCGGCCAACAGGGCGGCACCCAGACCATCTATATGCTGGAGGGAGAAATGGACTACCGGCATGGCGACAGGCTCTACAGGCTTACCGCCGGGGACAGCTTGCAATTTGAAGCCGAAAGCCCGCATGGGCCAGTGGCTCCGGCAAAATCCCCCGTTCGCTACCTGTCCATCGTCAGCGCGCCGCAGAGCAGCTGAACCCGCGCATCATCGCAGCAGGTCAAGCCCCGCCTTGCGATGGGTGTACCAAACCAGACCGGCCGCCACCGCCAAGGACATGCCACTCGACATCACAAGAGACACACCGCCGGGCGCCGCAGCCCCGACCCAGAGCGCATGACCCATGGTCAGCGCCACACCAACAAGCGAAAGAAACAATACAGGCCGCGCTGTGGCCCGGCGCAGCAGCATCAAAACACAGCCCAATGCCCCCCCCAAAAACTGCAACCGCAAAGGCCGCTGTCACCCAGCCGGGCCGATGGGCAATCACCGCCCTATAGGCAGGCGGGACATCCGCCAGGGCGTCGGGATCCATTTGTAGCGCAAAATTGAAACAGCCCAGGGCGTTCCAAATCAGGCCCAATAGGGCAATCATCCAAAACACAGGGCTCGGTTTCATCATCACGCGGCGCCTCTCTTCTATAAGATTATGACCTAGGGAGCATCCCTATCATTGGCCCTCTCTTGCTCACAAGCCGCATTCATAAGGCATGACCTTCAAAAACCCGATCTGCAGGGTGCACCTTGGGCCTTTATCAGTCATTTTATCTATAAGTAATAGAAGACTATTGCATAACGCCATTTCAACATGAAATGAGGGCAGCGCCGGCCGGGGGGGCAGGCAGGCGCAGCCCGGTGTTGCCACCGGGCAAAGTGTTTTGGATTGGCGGCTGGATTATGCAGAGGTCTTTAGAATATTATTGCACCCCAAGAGGTCCACTCACATTGACTTTTTGCATACTGAACTCTTCTCTCAAGGCTGAGAGATATTCGAAAATGCACCAAAATAGATTGGTTACTATACAGCGCGAGAAACAGTCCATGACACCCACGCACACACTTGATCCTTGGCAATTTGCCCAGGATTGGCAAGACGGTTGGAACAGTCACGATTTGGACCGGATCATGGCCCATTATCACGAAGAGGTGGTGTTTAGATCGGCCAAAGCGCAAGCCTTGGTTGGGAAGGGAGAGCTCACCGGCCATGACGAATTGCGCGGCTATTGGGCCGAAGCCCTAAAGCGTCAGCCCGACCTCAAATTTCAAGTCCAAGACGTTTTCAAAGGACATGAGATGATTGTCTTGAGCTACAGTAATCAAAACAATATCTGCGCAACTGAAACATTCTATTTCAACGCAGAGGGCCTGGTCTTTCGCGCAGCGGCCTGTCATCAAGCACCGCGGCGCTAAATCCACAATCACCGTTCAAGCGCGCCATCACTGCGGCGTTGTGTTCAAAAAATAAACCATTAGTCTGCACATCTTCACGCGCTTGGAAATTCGGGGGGGCCATGAGCCACAAACAGATCAATTTCATCGGCTGGATACTTTTTGTCCTCTCCGCGATTGGCTTCATCATCGCCTCCATCGGAAGTTTTTGGTCCATGGTGGGATCTGTGTTGTTCCTGGTGGCCTGTTTGGTCTTTTTGATTCCCTTCTTTCGACCGGACGAGTGAACCGCTGGCTGCGCCGCTCGGGGGTGGGTTTGTCCAAGGCAAATTTTAGGCCCAAAGAATACATAATTTATTTTATAACAATGCCTAATATCGCAAACTTTATGTAAATTTACGCAGGTTCAAACCCGTATCGGCACCATCGTCCCCTGCATCAACGCAACTTTAACATCGCCATCAAATACATCGGCCCGCACGATCACCAAACGTGCGCCGGATTTCTCCACATGGCCCACGGCCCGCAGCGGACCTTTGCGCCCCGGTGCCAAAAGGTTGATTTTCATTTCCGCCGTCAAAACCTCAAAGCCCTCTTCCATCATCGTCAAGGCCGCATATCCCGCCGCACTGTCACCCAGCGCAAAGATCAAACCGGCGTGGGCATATCCATGCTGCTGTTGACTGCCGGGCAGGATTGGCGCTGTGATCTCAACATGCCCCGGCTCAACCACCACCATCTCCGCCCCAAAGGTTTTCATGATGCTCTGACGCGCAAAGCTTTTTGTGACCCGTTCCATCTCTATCCCCTTGGCATGGGCAAGACATGACATGTCTCGCCGGTTAAAACCGCGACCGCCCCCGGTTGCATCACATCCCGCAAAATCGCCGTATCACTGCGCAGGCCCCCGGTGAAAGTGCCAAATGCTGGCAACATCACCCTGTGCTGATCGTATAAAAAACAGGGGCGCGTGATGTGCCGCCGCCCCACAGATACGGCGGCTTTCGGATGGTAGTGACCAGAGACCTCAGCCCCATCCTCCGCCAGATGTTGAAGCTCAGCAATATGACGGAACACCAAGGGTCCATCGCGATATTCCGCCAGATGCGCGCCCGAAAATGCAACGGGCCCCGGGTCGTGATTGCCCTCAATCCAAATCCACTGCCGCCCGGCCTGCATGCGATACAGACAGGCGCATTGTGCAGGATCAAGGCTACCCGAGGCCTGCAAATCATCAA
Organism: Planktomarina sp.; assembly: GCA_016780825.1. Classification (GTDB taxonomy): domain Bacteria; phylum Pseudomonadota; class Alphaproteobacteria; order Rhodobacterales; family Rhodobacteraceae; genus Planktomarina. Next base: position 28,892 of record JADHLF010000007.1, read on the forward strand.
AACTATCGCCCAGGCAAATCACAATTTCGGGGGCCAAGGCCTCGATTTCATTTTGCAGCCTCACCAATGTGTCCGCGGTATCATAGGGCGGCACCATGACGCCCGAGCGGCGCGCCATGCGCTCTGATTTTCCCATATGTAAATCTGAAACGCAGAGAATACGCCGATCTGCCCACCATAAGACCCCCGAAGCCCGCGCGGTCAGCTCCTCACCAAACAAGAAAAATACATGCCCATCACTCATGCCCCTGCATCGCGCAAAATGAGGGGGCATGGCAAGTTTTATTGCAAGGGCGCCAGGGTGATCTTGTTCAGACCGGAAGCCTCCATCAAGCGCGCGGTTTCCTCGGCCAACAGCCGCTCCTGCGCGGCGCCTTGCACCGGAACACGGCCCATTTCGAGAAAGAGCGGCGCGGCAAAGGGCGACAAACGGTCCAGCTCTTTGTGGTCCAGCCGCCCGGCACAGCGGGCCAGCATCTCCTCAATCCGGTCAAAATCCACCAACCCCCTACGGGCCTCTTCGCGGGTGATCTGCATTAATACGTGGTTCGGATCATATTTGAGCAAAGTGTCATAGAGAATATCCGACGAAAACGTCGCCTGCCGGCCTGATTTTCTCTGCCCCGGCATATTGCGCTCTATGAGACCGGCAATCACGGCACAGCCCCGAAAGCTGCGCTTCATCACCGCATTGCCCGCCAACCACCTCTCCAGCCCATCCCTCAGCCCCGCGGGAGCCAAAAGCCCTGCCGCATCGCCGAGCGGCTCAAGAGAGAGCAACATCACAGCGTAATCCGTGGCCACGAAACTCAGCGGGGCCAATCGGGCCTCCTCCATCCGCTTTGAGAGCAAAAGCCCAAGCGTTTGCAGCGCATTGCGCCCGGCAAACCCGTAGACCACCGTTGCAAAGCGCCCCTCATGAGGGAAGCTCTCGACCAAAAGCCGATCCGCGCGCGGCAGGAGGCTGACGTGGCGCTGCAATGCGATCCAGTCGCGCATATAACCGGGCAGTTCTGGCCAGTCTTTTTGCTGAAATCCCGCCAATATACGCTGGCTCAATTGAGTAGATGTGGCAAATTTTGTGCCACTGAACGTCGCGATCTTTGGCTTTTTGCCCGGCTGTTTCGTCACTTCAACGGTCAGATCCCGCAGGCCCTCATAGCGCACCACCTGGCCGCCAATCAAAAAACTGTCCCCAGGTTGAAGCGTTGCGGCAAAGGCCTCCTCCACTTCGCCCAAGGCACGCCCACCGCGGCCCCTCAGCCGCACCTTGAGGCGATCACTGTCTTGGATGGTGCCAATGTTCATGCGAATGCGTTGTGCGGCGCGCGGGTCGCGCAATTGCCACTGGCCCTCCGCCGTTTGCCGCAACCGCCGCCACCGATCATAGGCTTTGAGCGCATAGCCTCCGGTGGCGCAAAACTCGAGGCAGGCGTCAAACTCTGCGCGCGCAAGCTGCGCGTACCGGCCCACTGTTGTGATCTGCCTATAAAGATCATCCGCGTGAAACGGCCCGGCGCAGGCGGCGATCAAAATATGTTGGCACAAGACATCGCGGGGTCCCGGCCCCATCGGCTCGCCGTCCAGATCATTTGCGCGCACCGCCTGCAAAGCGGCGACACATTCCACCACCTCAAACCGATTGGCAGGCACCAAACGGGCTTTTGATGGGCTATTATAGCGATGATTGGCCCGGCCGATGCGTTGCACCAGTCGTTTCACGTTCTTTGGCGCACCCACTTGGATCACCAAATCCACATTGCCCCAATCCAGCCCAAGGTCCAGCGATCCTGTGCAAACAATCGCACGCAAAGCGCCCGCAACCATTGCCGCTTCGACCCTTTCGCGCTGCGCCCGCGACAATGAGCCGTGATGAATGGCGATTGGCAGGTTGTCCTCATTGAATTGCCAAAGCTTATGAAAGAATATCTCCGCCTGCGCCCGCGTGTTGTGAAAAATTAACACCGTGTTGTGCTGCGCCACCTCGCGCAACACCTGTGGGATTGCATAGCCGGCCCCGCCGCCAGACCAAGGTGCCGGCGCGTCAATCTGCAACATAGCGATATCGGGCAGAGGGCCGGGCGGCGCCTGAATGATATGACAGGGTGCAGGATGGCAGGCCATAAAGCCCGCAATCTCCTCTGGATCTTGCACCGTGGCCGATAAGCCAATCCGCTGCATATCTGGACACATATGCTGCAAAGCCGCCAGTGACAGCATCAGCTGATCCCCGCGTTTCGACTCGCTGAGCGCATGCACCTCGTCAATCACCACCCGTTTAAGCCCCGAAAAGATGCGCTCCGCGTCGCTATAGCTGGTCAAAAGCGCCAGGCTTTCTGGCGTGGTCAGCAAGATCTGCGGCGGATCTGCGCGCTGGCGGCGCTTTTGCGTGGCACTGGTGTCGCCGGTACGATCCTCGATGCGAATATCCAGCCCCATCTCCTCGGCTGGCCCGCGCAGATTGCGCTTTATATCTGCCGCCAGAGCTTTGAGGGGCGAGACATAAAGCGTGTGGAGGCCCGCATGGGGGGCCTGCGCCAAATCAGCCAGGCTCGGCAAGAAACCCGCCAAGGTTTTGCCGCAGCCGGTCGGGGCGATCAGCAGGCAAGCGGGGTTGCCGCGCGCCTCCATGACTTGCAATTGATGCGCATGGGGTTGCCAGCCTTTTTGGGTGAACCAGTCAGTGAGGGCAGCAGGCAAAACATCAGACATGCGCCAATATAACCTTGCCCTCGCAGCATGAAAACACCTTTACGCGGTCAATCCTTCCGGCTCGGGCAAATCATGGGCCCGGCAGGTCGCCGTCAAAGTATTGGCCAGGAGGCAGGCAATGGTCATTGGACCCACGCCACCCGGCACCGGGGTGATCGCCCCGGCCACTTCAGCGCAGCTGGCAAAATCGACGTCACCCACCAATTTCATCTTGCCCTCGCCTTTTTCCGGCGCAGCAATCCGGTTGATGCCCACGTCAATCACCACAGCACCGGGTTTGATCCAATCGCCCGGGACCATTTCCGGACGGCCCACCGCCGCCACCACGATATCGGCCCGGCGCACAACCTCTGGCAGATCCTTGGTCCGCGAATGTGCAATTATGACCGTACAGCTGTCGCCCAGCAAAAGCTGGGCCATTGGTTTACCGACAATGTTCGAGCGGCCGATGACCACAGCTTCACAGCCTGACAGTGACCCGAAATGATCCCGCAGCATCATCAAACACCCCAAAGGTGTGCAGGGCACCATAGATTTTTGCCCGGTGCCCAACAGGCCGACGTTTGAGATATGGAACCCATCAACATCCTTGGCCGGGTCAATACAGCCGATGACCAATTCCTCGTTTAAATGCTTGGGCAAGGGCAATTGCACCAAAATTCCGTGCACGGCCGGATCGGCATTCAACTGATCGATGACTGCAATCAACTCTTCTTCGCTGACAGAGGCGTCTAGCTTGTGCTCAAAAGAGGTCATGCCGACTTCCACCGTCTGCTTGCCCTTTGAGCGCACATAGACTTGGCTGGCCGGATCCTCGCCGACCAAAACCACCGCAAGACCGGGCACAATGCCATGGTCCTGCTTCAAGCGCGCCACATGTTCGGCCACCTGCCCGCGGACCTGCGCCGCAAAGGCCTTGCCATCAATTAACTGTGCAGTCATCTTCCATCTCCCAAACCCAGAATTTCTGCCTTCATACGAAAACCCCAAAGACGACTCCCCCCGCCCAAAGGCGAGGGAATGATCCTAGAACAAGCCTTCGATTTCGCCCGCATCATTAAGCATGATGGTTTCGGCAGCCGGCTTGCGCGGCAATCCCGGCATGGTCATGATTTCGCCGCAGACCACAACAACAAAGCCAGCACCCGCAGAGAGGCGCACTTCACGGACCGGCACAGAATGGCCCACAGGCGCGCCGCGCAGATTGGGATCTGTGCTAAAGCTGTATTGTGTTTTGGCCATGCAGACCGGCAAATGCCCATAGCCCTGCTCTTCCCAATCCTTCAGCTGATTGCGGATCTTTTGATCCATCAAGGCCTCATCGGCGCGGTAAATCCGCTTACAGATGGTTTGGATCTTTTCAGCCAAGGGCATCTCATCTGCGTAGATCGGCGCGAAATTGGCCATATCTGCATCGGCAATCTCCGCCACGCGTGTGGCCAAAGCCTCAGCGCCTTTGCCGCCAAATTCCCAATGCTGCGATACGATGGCTTCGGAGCCTTGCGCCGCGACAAAGTCTTTCACCGCTTGCACTTCAGCCTCAGTATCCGCAACGAAATGGTTGATAGCGACCACCACAGGCACGCCAAAACTCTTCAGATTTTCGATGTGGCGTCCTAAGTTGGGGCAACCGGCTTTCACCGCCTCGACATTCTCGATGCCAAGATCAGCCTTGGCCACGCCGCCATTCATTTTCATCGCCCGCACCGTGGCCACCAGCACCACAGCCGATGGCGCCAGTCCCGCTTTGCGACACTTGATGTTGAGGAATTTCTCTGCGCCCAAGTCGGCCCCAAATCCAGCCTCAGTCACCACATAATCGCAAAGTTTCAGCGCGGTTGTGGTGGCGATGACCGAGTTACACCCGTGCGCAATATTGGCAAATGGGCCACCATGCACAAAGGCCGGGTTGTTTTCCAACGTCTGCACCAGGTTTGGCTGCATCGCATCTTTCAAAAGGACCGTCATTGCGCCATCTGCCTTGATATCACGGGCAAAAACAGGGCTGCGGTCGCGACGATAGGCCACGATCATATCGCCGAGGCGTTTTTGCAAATCGGTCAGATCTTTGGCCAAACATAGAATCGCCATGACCTCCGAGGCAACGGTGATGTCAAAACCTGCTTCGCGTGGGAAGCCATTGGACACCCCGCCCAAAGAGGTTGTGATTTGCCGCAGCGCGCGGTCGTTCATATCGACCACCCGGCGCCACACCACGCGGCGCGTATCGATGTCGAGCTCATTGCCCCAATAGATGTGGTTGTCGATCATCGCAGACAAGAGGCTGTGTGCCGAGGTAATTGCGTGAAAATCACCCGTGAAATGCAGGTTCATATCTTCCATCGGCACGATTTGCGCATAGCCGCCCCCGGCAGCGCCGCCCTTCATCCCGAAATTCGGGCCCAAAGAGGCCTCGCGAATACAGACCATTGCCTTCTTTCCGATGCGGTTCAAACCATCACCAAGACCGACGGTGGTTGTGGTCTTACCCTCACCCGCCGGCGTTGGGTTGATGGCGGTGACCAGGATCAACTTGCCATTTTTGCGGTCTTGAACCGAATTGATAAAAGACTGGCTCACTTTGGCCTTATCGTGGCCGTAAGGCAGCAGGTCTTTGCTCTCGATTCCAATCTTTGCGCCAATGTCCTGAATCAGGGCTTTGGAAGCACCGCGTGCAATTTCAATATCCGATTTATAGCTCACTTTAAGTCTCCAATGTGACCGCTTGATCAAAGTATACCGTTGCATGTACCGACATCTGCGACAAACGAGCAGAGTAAATCCGACATTTGCACTCGCGTGTGCGGCAACTGATTGAGCGCTATGGGGTTCATTGGAAACTCAGGCTTCAACTTTGAAACTTATTTGCTAACATTATGGGATATAGTTGGAGAGGTCATTGCAGCGATTCATTTTCATTTTGCACATCACCATGCTGATCGGTGCCGCATATCTTATTCTTTGGATTACCTAGGCCAAAACAGCCGCCCAGGCCTATAGAAAGCGCATTTGCCCATCCGCCTGCCAGGCCCGTTGCTCAGGGCAATGCAGGCGCAGCACAACGCCCAATGCCAACGCGCCAGGTCGCTCGACCCAGGCGGTCACACCGCGCTTGCCCTGTGCATGGGCTTTGAAGAATTTTCCTTGCCCGGGCAGGTCCCGCTCAATGGTCATGCCGACCTGATGGCAGGGGTAATTTTGCATATCCACCACCACAGTCGTGCCCTGCGGTGCCTGAAGCCGTGACGACGGCGGGATATAGGAAAAGTCTCGGCATCCTGAGACCACCATCGTCGCCCCCAGCCATTGGGGATTGAAATGCGCAATCTCCATGTCGCGCGCGATCTGGTCTATGTCTTCTTGGCTGACGATGCTGAGCTGCCGCACATTGATGATTTGAGTGCCCCGCGGATGTTGTTGCAACACGCGGCTGTCCGAGGCGCGGGTCCGGCCGCGATGCGCCGCACCCACAACCCCATCCCAATCCAATTGCAGCTTTTGGCGCGGCTCTGTCTCAATTTCAATGTCGCGCCGATGGGTGACCACGCCCAGCCATGTGATGGTCAGGTGAACATCTGTTGCCCTCAATGCCGGCATCGCTCCCGCTCCGTAATAAAAGCCCCCGCCTTTGATATAAGGCAGGGGCTCAAAATTTTAAACCGTCGGCTCAGGTTCCATCCCGCCGCCCCGGCTGCTGCTCGGCTTTGGCTTGGTTTTGGGAACCGCCGTCACCGATGGTGTGCCGCCCGAAGTCGCGCTGTCATCCTCATCGCCATCCCGGTCAAGGCTCTCGCCCTCCATCACCTTTTTGATTTCCGCCCCAGTCAGGGTTTCATATTCCAAAAGGCCCTGCGCCAAATTCTCAAAACGCTCTTTATTGTCGACGATGGTCTTCATGGCCAAATCATAACCATTTTGCACAAAGCTGCGCACCTCAGTTTCGATCAATTCCTTGGTTGCCGCAGAAGTCGACAGGCCCGACGTACGGCCAGAATACCCCTCCGCCGCTTCGGAATAATCAATATTGCCAACTTTATCCGACATGCCCCAGCGCATCACCATGGCCCGCGCCAGGTTGGAGGCCTGTTGAATATCGCCTGACGGGCCATTCGACACCTGATCTTCACCATATTTGAAGATCTCAGCTGCCTTGCCCGCCATAATCATCGCCAATTCATCATGGCATTCATCACGATGGAAGTTGAGACGATCCATTTCTGGCAGGCTCATCACCATGCCGCCCGCACCGCCACGGGCAATGATTGTGGCTTTATACACCGGTTGGCACTTTGGCAAAAGCGAGCCGACCAAAGCATGGCCTGCTTCATGATAGGCTGTTTTCTCCAATTGTTCCTTGGTGCGCACCATCGAGCGCCGCTCTGCGCCCATAAGGATCTTATCCTTGGCTTTCTCAAAATCTTCCATCGTCACCAAACGGCGTCCAATCCGCGCGGCCGCCAGGGCCGATTCATTGACCAAATTGGCCAAATCCGCACCGGAGAAACCGGGGGTGCCCCGGGCAATGATCCGCAAATCCACATCTGGGCCCGTCGGCAATTTGCGCGCATGCACGCCCAGAATTTTCTCACGCCCTCTCAGATCCGGACTGGGAACAGTGACCTGCCGATCAAAACGACCCGGGCGCAGCAGCGCGGGATCGAGCACATCTTTGCGGTTTGTCGCCGCCACGATAATGATGCCCTCATTGGCTTCAAAACCGTCCATCTCAACCAAAAGCTGATTGAGGGTTTGCTCGCGCTCGTCATTGCCGCCACCGTAGCCAGCACCCCGCGCCCGGCCCACCGCGTCGATCTCATCAATAAACAAAATGCACGGCGCATTTTTCTTCGCCTGCTCAAACATATCGCGCACGCGGCTTGCACCGACGCCCACAAACATTTCAACAAAATCCGAACCGGAAATCGAGAAGAAGGGCACGCCCGCCTCACCGGCAATGGCCCGCGCCAGCAGGGTCTTGCCCGTGCCCGGAGCACCTTCCAGCAATGCACCTTTCGGAATTTTACCGCCCAGGCGGCTAAATTTTTGCGGATTCTTCAAAAAATCAACAATTTCTTCCAGCTCTTCTTTGGCTTCATCAATGCCTGCCACATCGTCAAATGTGACATTGCCTTGCTTTTCCGTCAGCATCTTCGCGCGGCTCTTGCCAAAGCCCATGGCACCGCCCTTGCCGCCGCCCTGCATCCGGTTCATGAAATAGATCCACACGCCCACAAGGAGCAGGATCGGCAGAAGCGACAAAAGGATTGATTGGAACACCGAGGTTTCTTGCGACTTGGCGGCAACGCTCACACCTTTTGACACCAACAGATCGCTGACCTGCGCATCACCGGGAACGATCGTGACATATTCCGTGCCATTCGGCCCAGTGTAAATGACCGTCTCGCCATCCAGCGTGGCGCGGCTGACCTGGCCATTTTGAACCGCCTGAACAAAGTCAGAATAGGTCGTGCTGCGGCTTGAGGCTGTGCTTGCATCCCCAGAAAACAAACGAAACAGCATCAACAGCAAGATGAACAATACAAACCAAAAGGCGAGGTTGCGTAGATTACCCAAGAGAAACTCCTATAAGAACCGCAATGTGTCGACACGAGATAGCGTCGGACTTTGACATAAGATAGACATCACACCGCTTTATTCAACGGGTTACTATCATTCCCAGGGCGGTGAAACCACCTCAAGCATATCTTTTGGGCCAAATTGCGCCATTGGTGCGGCCAAAAGGGTTTGCCCCTGCCACAGCGCGGGGCTGGCCAAGAGCGCCAAACGCGGCCGGCCACTGTCTCGCCAGGCCGGGCATTGCCCGAGACCAGATGGGCCAAGCGCCCGAATTTCATATGATTTTTCAGAACTCACCAGAGAGAGGCGGCCATCCCAAAGCGCGCCCGCCTGCGCCACCTGCCCCGCAACCGCGGAGAATTCCCGAGAAATCCGCAGCATATTCCCGGGCTGCGGTATTAGGACACATCCGTGCAAGGTCGTGGTTTTTTTTGCGCCCAGAGCCCGCAGCAGCGCGGAATTTCGCGGCCGATAGGGCTGACCGCTGATCCACTTGAGGGCATCTGCCAGCATGCGCTCGACATATTCGCGCGGCAAAGGGCGCAGGGCCTCCCGATCAAACAGCACATCTGTGAAATCAACTTTCGCCACCTGTGGCCAAAGCCCTTGCACAGAAAATTCCAGAGCCTCTTGAACATGGCGCATGCGTCTGGCGGTTTTGGCCAGTCGAACGCCGGTCAATCCAAGCGCGTCTAGATCCTTTGCCGCCTGGCGCATGCGTACACGCATGAAGGCCGGATCCTCATTGCTTGGATCATTGCACCAGCCCTGCCCCTGCGCGCGCAGAAAACTTTGCAAATCCTCCCTCGAAAAGACGAGCAATGGCCGCCGCCATTCCATATCGCGATCTGTCCAGCGCCCGCGCATCTCACTCAGACCATCAACGCCAGAGCCGCGCGCCAGGCGGATCAAGAAGCTTTCCGCCACATCGGTCTGGCTATGTCCCAAACATAGGCAGCGACAGGCCATATCCCTCCCCCAAGCCGCCAGCACGTCATAGCGCGCACGGCGCGCGCGGGCCTGAAGATTGGGGCCCGACGGCAGATCGCAGGCCGGCAGAATGCTATGGGCTATGCCCAGATTGGCGCACAGCGCGCGGACCCAATGCGCCTCTTGCTTTGCCTCAGCCCGCAAGCCGTGATCGACAGTGGCAGCGCGCAACTGCGCCTGAGGCAGGGCGGCCCGCAGAGCCAGCAGCAAGGCCACAGAATCCGATCCCCCCGATACTGCCACCCCGATCACCGCATCTTTCGACACCGGCGCAAAGACCTCAGCGATATGGGACAGGATGTCCTGTGGTGGCTCAAGGCTCATGGGCAGGACAGCTCAGCCTCGGCCAGCTTGGCATCGGATGCAACCTCCGTCTCGGCATAGCGAAATTGAACTTCACTCAGGGTCAAACACCCCTCCTGCGCATTGCCCATACGGTGAAACGACAAAGCCAGATGATAAAGGGCCGCGGGCGCCACCTCATTGGCTTCATCCATCGAATAGGCCTCCAAATAGGCCCGCGCCGCCAGACGAAACTCCGCACTGTCCATATAGGCATGTCCCAAAAGCAAATGCGCCCGCTGCGTCAGCGGGCCAATGGGGAAGGCCCTAACAAAGTCTTCCAATATTTGTGCCGCGCTGCGGGTGTCGCCCGACAGCAGCATATCATTGGCCGCATCAAACTCGGCTTGCTCTGATATCGTAAGTATCTCACCGGGCAGAACCAAATCCAAACCCGAATTGGTATCAGATCCAAGGGGAAGTGTGGCGCCCAATTGCGTGACCTCACAGCCCGGCTCCATGGCGCAAATACGCGCTTCAAGCAGGGCAATTGTCTGGGTCGCATCCCTTACAATCGCAGAAATGCGGTAGGCCAGCTCTTCGGTCTGGCCGGTCAAGCGCTGCAGCTCATTTTCAATGGCCACCGTTCGATCCAACAAGGCGCCATCATTCGCAAAACTGCCCATTTGCGTCGTGGTTAACTCGAGGCGCAGGCGTTTCGTTTCATACAAAAGACCGGCAAGATCTTGACGCATATCTGCCAAAGTATCGGCAGAGGCGGGACCCGACAGCCCCGCGATCAAAATCAATGCACGGCCCAGATGCATCAGCTCAGGCTTTGAGTCAAAAGGGTGACGGTTCGGCGATTTTTCTCATAGCACCGCTCAGCGCTGCAAATTTCAACAGGCCGCTCTTTGCCATAGCTGCGGGTCTTGAGCCGCAGGCCTGAAACACCGCGCGCTACAAGATATTCTTGCACCGATTGGGCCCTTCGGAAGCCCAGCGCCAGGTTGTATTCGCGCGTGCCCCGCTCATCCGCATGGCCTTCCAGAATGATTACGTAGCCTGGGTTGCTCAGAAGCCATTCGGCTTGGATATCCAAAGCGGCCTTGGCGGCGGTATTCAATGTGAATTCATCGACATCAAACAACACCGTATCGCCGACGGAATTTTGGAAATAGGCTTCGGAGGTTGGATCGTTCAAATCTTCAGCGCTGATATCATTGTCGTTCCAGCCACTCCCGCCCTCAAGCCCTTCCGTGTTGTACCTCCCATTGGTATCGGCGCAGGCCGCCAGGGTCACCAGAGCCGCGAGGGCCAGATAGATCGTTCTCATGTTGGTCTCCTTTCACAGAAACATAGCATCATCAAACCCCCTGCCCTAGGGCAGAACAGGGCCCCAAGACGGATCAGACGCAGGGCTGCGCAGGTTCAAGGCGCGCAGATTCCTGCCAGAAATATCAACCGAATACAGGCTCGGCGCCCCCTTGGGCCCCTGGGTTTCGCGGGTAAACATAATGACCCGCCCATTGGGCGACCAGCTGGGGCCCTCATCCAAGAATGAGGCCGACAAGAGCCGTTCTTCACTGCCATCGGTGCGCATCACACCGATGCCAAAACGCCCGTTGCTTTGCTTGGTAAAGGCGATCAAATCGCCACGCGGGCTCCAGACCGGCGTGCCATAGCGCCCATTGCCAAAGGAAATCCGCTTCGGCGTGCCGCCGGTCACGGGCATGACATAGAGTTGCTGCGTGCCGCTGCGGTCGCTTTCAAAGACGATAGAGCGCCCATCGGGGCTGAAGCTTGGGGCTGTATCAATAGAGGGGCTAGACGTCATCCGTGCGGAACGCGCGCTGGCCAAATCCATCAGATAAATATCGGTGTTGCCACCCTGTTCAAAGGAATACACCATCCGCTTGGCGTCGGGTGAAAACCGCGGTGAGAAGGCCATTCCATTATCCGGCGTTGGCAGCCGCTTGCGTGCGGCGCTGCTCACGTCCAGCAGATAGATCTGCGGAAAACCCGTCTCCCAGCTGGTGTAGAGAACCTGCTGGCCATCACTGGAGACACGCGGCGCCAGAACGGTATTCTCATTGCCCGTCAAAAATTGCAAATTTTCGCCGTCATAATCCATGATGGCCAAGCGCTTGAGCCGCTGGTCCTTGGGTCCGGACTCAGAAACGAAGACGATCTTGCTGTCAAAATATGGCCCCTCACCGGTGATGCGCGCATAGACTTGATCGGCCACTTTATGCGCCATACGGCGCACGGCTTTGGTGCTGCCACTGAGCTGCATGCCACTGCCCAGCTGCACACCGGAATAGATATCGAAAATGCGGAACTTAACGGTCAGCCGTCCAAAGCTGGTGGTTTTGACCGCGGCGGTGACCAAAGCCTGCGTGTTGATGGCCCGCCAGTCGGGATAGCGTACAGGCTCGGCAAAGCTGCTGCGCTGCGCGATAAAACGGCTTGGCGGCACCTCGCGAAACAGACCGCTGCTGGACAAATCGTTGGCCACGATGCGCGACATTTCCGTCGCAATCGTCACCGCCTCAATATTTTCCGCTTCAAACATCGGAACCGCGAAGGTCAGAGGCTCGATCACCCCATCGGTGATCTCAATGCGCAAAGGTCCATTCTGCGCCATGCCCGCACCTGTCCAAAGGCCAAACGCCAAAACACCAAAATAGATCAATCGCTTCATCGCACTCTCATTTTCTCTGGGTTAAATGTTAATTCCACACGCCGCCAAGTTGCAAATTGGTCTTTCGGCAGGTCAAATCCCTGTGCGCCGCATCCTTGTATCGCACGCAGTGCGGTTTCAAAAGCCCGCTCTGCACTGGTGTCATCTCCCCCCTCAAAACCCAGCATCTTGATGCTGTTGGCAATAGGTTTTCCGTCACGCGTCAGCTCCATCTCCACCACCACAATCGTCGACAAGGCCGCCGATGACAAGGCGCCAAGGTTCCAACACTCGGCAATCGCCAGCTGCATACCACGAATGAATTGTTCTGCCAAAGGTGCCGCTGCGGCCTCTGGCCCCACCGGGGCTTCATCACCCGCCATCAATGCCGCATTCAGAGCCGCTGTCACCGGATCAATCTCTGACAAATCCGGCTCAACTGCGGCAGGCTCGGGGACTTGCGCCGCAGGCGGGGCCGGCCGACTGCGCGGACGCACCGACCGCTCTGGCGCATTGGCCGTGACCACAGGGGCCGCAGAGGGTTTTTCCGCCTCTGTCACAATTTCCGGGGCCGCGGCCTCAGGCGCTTGCGCCTCCTGCGCCTGTGCAACCTCCGCCGGAGCCTCTTGCGGGGCGGCGGCCTCGCGGCTCTGGGCGCCCAGGTCCATCTCGATATCCGGCGCCGAGATGGCGGCCGGCGCTATCCTCTGCGCCGGGCGCGGCTTTGGCGGCAGGCTGGTTTGCAGCGGCTGTTGCGCGCTGTCCTCCATGCGCGGGGTCCGCAACTCCACGGGCGGCAGGATCACCACATCTTGCACAGGAGCAACCGCGTCCGGTCGCCGCGACGGTAGGGCATCACCGGGTGATATTTGGCTCAAACCTTGTGGCACCTGCACCGGGGCCTCATCCACCTGGGGCGTGCTGGGCCCTGCCGCGGCCTCCACAACCGGGATCGCCTCGGCACTTGGTATCGCCGTCGAAATCTCCGGGCTGCTGTTGTTGACCATGATGTCAAACACCTCAGAAGAGATCACAGACACATCGGCAACCGACAGCTCGGAGGGCTTGCGGGAAAAATCCCCGCTAAACACAAGCCAGCCCACAAACCCGAGATGGAGGGCGAAGGAAATATAGCTGCCCGGCGACATGAGACCCTATCCGCCAGAGCCGTCAAATGTTGGACCACCCAAATCTGTGACCAAGCCGATATTGCCAAAGCCCGCAGCATTCATCGCCCCCATGACCTGCATCACCCGCGCATAAGGAATGGCGCCATCGGCCCGCAGGAAGACCTTATCATCTGCGCGCTCCTGCGCGATGCCGCGCAGACGGGTCAAGAATTCGGTCTCCGGCGTTTCGGTCGTCTGTATCACGATTGCCCCCTCCGCCGTGAGCGTGACGGTCAATGGCTCCTCCGTTTCACTTGGCAAAGCTCCGGCGGCAGTTTTGGGCAAATCAACATCCACCCCGACCGTCAGCAAAGGCGCCGCCACCATAAACACGATCAGCAATACCAACATCACATCCACAAAGGGGGTGACGTTAATCTCAGCCACAGGCCGGCTGCGCCGCCGCCGCGGGCGACGCCCCGAGCGCTCCTGAGCCATGTCCAGCTTTATAGCCAAGCCTCAGCCCCCCAATTGGCGCGACAAGATGGTGGAAAACTCATCGGCAAAGGCCTCATAGCCGGCAATCACCCGATCACAGCCAACGCTGAGATGGTTGTAGAACACCACCGCCGGGATCGCCGCCAAAAGCCCCAGGCCCGTCGCCAAAAGCGCCTCAGCAATGCCCGGTGCCACCACGGCGAGATTGGTATTTTGCTGCGCTGCAATCTCAATAAAGGCATTCATGATTCCCCAGACCGTGCCAAATAATCCAATGAAGGGCGCGACCGAGCCGATCGAGGCCAAAATCGCCAATCCGCTTTGCAAATCATTTGATTGCTTGCCCAGGGCCACATCCATGGACCGCTCGATCCGCGATTGAGCCCCGGCGATCAACACCCCGTCGCTGCGATGCGAGCGCCGCCATTCGGTCATCCCGGCGACAAAGATCTGCGCGCTGCCCCCACTCGGCGAAGCGCCAACTTTATCATATAGCTCATCCAGCGGCGCACCGGACCAAAAGGCCTTGTCAAACTTCGCTGAGCGGCGGCGCGCCAGGTTCAACGCAATGCGTTTGTTAATCGCGATGGTCCAAGACCAAATTGACAGGCCAATGAGCAGCACAATCACCGCCTGAACCGGCAATGTCGCGCGTGAAAATAGGGCCCAAATCGAAAAATCGATTGCTGCTTCCATGTGAATGCCTCTGCTTGTGGCTCTTTGACCAAGTTTGGCGCGAGTGTAGCGAAAAACCTTACGAAAAGCCAAGCATTCGCAGCAATAGTTTTTAAGGGTTGGAATTTCGGCGGAGTTCTGCCGGAAGCCGGGTCGGCTTGCCCGCCGCAGTCAGGGCCACAATCGTCACCTCCGCTGTGAAAAGCACCTGTCCCGCGCGCTGCACCTCTTGGCGCAAGATCCATCTTGCGGGTGTCGATGACTGTCTGTGACTCACCACCTCTAACAGATCGCCCAGCCGCGCAGGGGCCAAATATTCTGCCTGAATAGAGCGCACGGCAAAGACGACTCCTTCGGCCTGCAGCGCCAATTGATCTACACCCAATTGCGCCACCCAGGTCGAACGCGCCCGTTCTATGAACTTTAAATAATTGGCATAATAGACGATCCCGCCCATATCCGTGTCTTCATAATAGACATTTAATGCAAATCTATGGCTCATTGAGCCGCCTCAATCCGCGCGGCCAATCGCAGCGCATGACTGGCATCATCGGCCCGCGCCGGCATGACCGGATCATAGCCCGCGCGCAGCAAGGCGGCAATTTCGGGCCGTATCACGGTGGTGCCATTGTCCAACGCGGCCAGCGGCGAGCGGCTTTGAAACGCCCCTTGCGACCACAAAAACATCGCCTGCACCGCTTGAGACAAGGCCAGGCTATCGGCCCCGAGTTGTTGCAGGGCGTCATCGACGCGCAGAAAGACAAAACAGGCCTGGATCGCACCCTGTGCATCAAAGCGAAAGGCCCTGTATTGATTGGCCTGTGCAGCAATCAGACGATCAACCACATTGTCCAGTTGCGGGATCATCTGATCGAGATCCGGCACCGCGCGCAATTCTTCCCAATCGGAGAAAAAGAACATCATCAGATTGCTGCCCAACTCTGGATCCAATTCATCGGTGCTGTGACCGGCGGCGATACACACCGCCTCAATCGCCGACTTCATGATGACCAAAGTCTCGTCCTGCACACCAAAAACCACAGGGCAAATCGGACGCCCCCATCGGGCGAAGACATAGCTGCCATCGGTTCGGGTGAACATGCGTTCAATCTCGCTTGCCGTTACCACTGACCCATCCTTTTACTCTAGTCTTCCGCAAAACCCGCGCCCTCCATAGCGCCCTGAGCTGGCTTTGGCTAGGGTCAGCCACCCGCCATGCGGCTATTCAAACAGCTGCGCCTGCGAGGCTGGCTGCGGCGGCGCCATACCCAAATGCGTCCAAGCCTTCTGGGCCAACATACGACCGCGCGGGGTGCGCTGGATCAGACCTTTTTGCAAAAGATATGGCTCAATCACCTCTTCCAAAGCATCACGGCTCTCTGACAAGGCCGCAGAGAGAGTCTCAATACCCACCGGGCCACCAACGTAACTCTCGGCAATCAAACGCAAATAGCGGCGATCTGCGCTATCCAGCCCCAGATGATCCACGCCCAAACGGGTCAGCGCATGGTCGGCAATGGCTTGGGTGATGCGCCCATCGCCTTCCACAACCGCAAAATCCAGAACCCGGCGCAGCAAGCGCCCGGCAATGCGCGGCGTGCCCCGCGCGCGTTTCGCAATTTCCCGCGCGCCTGCATCATCCGCCGGCACGCCCAGCAATTTGGCATTGCGCGTGACAATCTGGTGCAACTCCGCATCGGTATAAAATTCCAAACGCGTCGGAATTCCGAAACGATCGCGCAGAGGTGTTGTGAGCAGACCCAAACGGGTAGTGGCGCCGACGAGGGTGAAAGGCTGCAGCTCAATGCGCACGGTGCGCGCCGCAGGCCCCTCGCCAATCACCAAGTCCAATTCAAAATCCTCCAATGCCGGATAAAGAATCTCCTCCACCACAGGGTTGAGGCGGTGAATTTCATCGATAAACAAGACATCGCGCGCTTCGAGGTTGGTTAAGATCGCGGCCAAATCCCCAGCTTTGGCAAGCACCGGCCCGCTGGTCATGCGGAAATTCACGCCCAATTCACGCGCCATGATCTGCGCCAAAGTGGTTTTGCCGAGACCCGGCGGGCCATGAAAAAGCGCATGATCCATGGCCTCGCCGCGCTGGCGCGCTGATTGTATGAAGACATTCAAATTGGCGCGCGCGGCCTCTTGACCGATAAACTCATTGAGGCCCTTTGGCCGCAAGGCCTTGTCGCCATCCTCCGCCAGCCGTTCGGGTCGCAGCGTAGGATCGGGCGCCTCTGCCCCTCTGTCCCAGGGCGCGCTCATGTTTTAGGCGCCATTTTCTTGAGCGCCGCACGGATCAAACTCGCAGAATCCGCCCCAGCCATTTCACCGCCCAATTGCGCCACAACCGCCGCCGCCTCCCCGGGTGCATAGCCCAAATTGCTCAAAGCGGACAAGGCATCGGCCTGCGCTGAGGGGGCCGCGGCTGGCGCGGGCTTGACGGAAATAGCCGGCCCCGCGCTCTCAATCACAGCGGCCTCCAGCACATCATCCGGATGGATCTGCGCCGCCCCATCGACCATGGCCATCACCGCTGGCGCCTTGTCTTTCAGCTCAATCACCACCCGTTGCGCGGTTTTTGGGCCGACACCCTTTGCCGCTTTGAGCGCTGTCCAATCGCCCATCGCGATCGACCGGCTCACCCCGTCAGGTCCCAAGGCCCCGAGAATCGCCAATGAGGCCTTGGCTCCAATGCCTTGCACCGACATCAGCAATCGGTGCCATTCCTTCTCAACCAGCGAGGTAAAGCCAAACAATTGCATGAGATCTTCGCGCACCAATAAATCCGTATAGAGCGCAACAGCCTCGCCAGCAGGCGGCAAAATCGCCAGGGTGCGATCGGAGCAATAGACCATATACCCCACCCCGCGCACATCTAACATCACATGATCGCTGGCTTTATAATCCACGCGCCCTGACAGTTTTCCAATCATCCACTTGCCCTTTGCAATGCGGCCTGAAAATGACTGCCCGCTTGAATATGATGCGCATGACAAATGGCAATCGCAAGCGCATCTGTTGCATCCGGCCCCGCCAATTTCACCCCCGGCAGCTGCAAAGACACCATATGCTCCACCTGCCGCTTGTCCGCGTGGCCCACACCCACCACCGCCTTTTTCACCGCGTTGGGAGCATATTCGCCGACCTCAAGCCGAAACTTCGCCGGCACCAGCATGGCAATCCCGCGCGCTTGGCCCAATTTCAACGTGCCCGCCCCGTCGCGGTTCACAAACGTTTGCTCCACGGCCGCATGACTGGGCCCATAGCATTCAATCACCTCAGACAGCCCCTCAAAAAGCGCCAATAAGCGGCCGGCCAAGGGCCCCGGCAGGGTTTGGCATTGACCATTGGCCACGTGGCGCAGCTTGCTGCCCTGCACATCCACAAGCCCCCAGCCGGTGGAGCGCAAACCCGGATCAATGCCCAATACCCGCATAAAATTGCCCCTCACTTGCTCCTCTTGCAAAGTAAGTAGCACGAAACGCGAACATCTGAAAAGCAGTCATTTCGATTGCGGCGCAATTTCACCAGCGTCTCGCCGCAAGCCCTCACAAAGCCGCCCTAAAAACAATCCACTATGCCCAACAGAAGGCATGCAAAAATCGCATATCGGTTATGTAATTTTTCCCAGTAGCCAAGCTCTTAAAGCGCGCCTACATGCCCAGCATAAAGACACTCACCCCTGACATCATTCCTGGAAAGGACTTCTCAAATGGCATATCTCGACACTTCCTGCATCTCGGCAATTTCCACATCTCGCACTGTCATTGCCAATATTGCCACCGCCGTCTTCACAGCCTTCGTACGCTGGAACGATGCGCGCGTCACCCGCAACGCCCTGTCGCAACTCTCCTTGCGTGAGCTGAACGATATTGGGTTGGCGCCCGGTGACATCGAACGGATCGCACGCCGCTAAAAAGCAGGCCCCGCCCGCGGACCTAAAGCTGGATTTGAGAACGCCGCGCAGAGCTTGCGCGGCGTTTCAGTTTTGGGATGCCGTCTGCTACCGACGGCGCAGGGTCAATGCGCTCCACTCGCCGAGATCTTCGCGCCTTTGCAAATCGAAGCCCTGCGCCTGATAGACCCCAATGATTTCTTCGGCTTGCTCAACCAAAATCCCCGAGAGAATGGCCCGCCCGCCCGGTGCCACATGTGCCGCCATATCCGGCGCCAGCTCAATCAGCGGACCCTTCAAGATATTGGCAAAAATAAGATCAAACGGCGCGCCCGCCTGCAGGGCGGGCGACTCAAACCCAATGGATTCAACGCAGTCCACCCGGCCCTCCAGCCCATTGGCCTGCACATTGGCAAGGGCCACCTCGACGGCCACGGGATCAATATCACTGGCCAGCACATAGGCCGCCTCCATGCGGGCGGCAGACATCGCCAGAACGGCAGTGCCGCAACCAAGATCCAAGACCTTGTCGAACCGCTGCCCATCCTCCAACAGCCGATCATAGGCACGCAAACACCCCAAAGTGGTGCCGTGATGCCCGGTGCCAAAGGCCATGGCAGCTTCGATCAACAGGCCAACGCGTCCCTCGGGTAAAAGCGCGGCATCATGGCTGCCATAAACGAAAAATCGCCCCGCCTCGACGGGCGGCAATTCGCGGCGCACTTTGGCGACCCAATCTTGATCCGGCACCTCGGAGACCGCAAAGGGCCCGGCCCCAAAAGCTGCCGATAGCAAAGCCAGATCAACATCATCTGGCGCGTCCAGAAAATATCCGCCCACTTCCCAAATGCCCTTGCCGTCTTCAACTTCAAACACCCCAACCCCAGTTGGCGCCGGCTCCAGCGCTTCGAGCGCCTCTCCCAAAGCTTCCGCTTGAGATTTACCGGGCAAAGTGGTCAGGGCGGTATAGGTGATCATGGGTCAGCTCCAATGGTTTTGTGAGCTCATAGCCTGTCTTGCCGCGCATCGCAATCGCCTGCCACCCGCGCCGTTTGCGAAGGGCACGCCCGCCGCAAACTCAAAGGCAAGGCCGCGGCACGCGGCGCCGCTAGGTGACAGCCAATCCGATGGGACAGGTCACCCCGGTTCCCCCGATGCCGCAATAGCCATTAGGATTTTTCGCCAGATATTGCTGATGATAATCTTCGGCATAATAAAACTCGGGTGCTGGCAAAATCTCACTGGTAATCGCGCCAAACCCAGAGGCCTTCAGCTGCTCTGCAAAGACAGAGAGGCTCGCCTGAGCTGCCTGTGCCTGCTCCGCGCCATAGGTATAAATGCCTGAGCGATATTGCGTGCCGCGATCATTGCCTTGGCGCATGCCTTGAGTCGGATCATGACCCTCCCAAAAGACCTTCAGCAAGGCCTCATAAGAGACAATCGCCGGATCAAAGATCACCCGCACCACCTCATTATGGCCTGTTTTGCCCGTGCAGACCTCTTCATAAGTCGGATTGGGCGTATAGCCGGCCGCATAGCCCACCATGGTCACCCACACGCCCTCAATCCCCCAAAACATCCGCTCCACGCCCCAAAAGCAGCCCATGCCGAACATGGCCTCCTGCAGCCCCGCGTCGCGCTTCCCGTGCAAGGGACGACCCGTTACGAAATGCGTGGCTGCGGTGGCGATGGGGGTGTTACGCCCCGGCAAGGCTTGGTCCCTTTGAACCATCTGTGACTTTTCGCGCGACATAAAAAACATCTCTGGCTCCCTTCAAGGTGTCTCTAAGATATAATGGTGATCGGGCAGATATCCAGCACAGAGGCCGCATTGTGCCAAAACACGCCCGTTAGCGGCTCAAAATAGTCTCATGGCCCGGTTCGGGCCGTCTGGGAATCAACAGAGCCAGCCCCAGCGAGGTCAGCGCCATGCCCGCGGCCAGAATAAACACCAAACTGGGTGAAAACAGCCACAGAAGTCCCAAAAACACCGGCAATCCCACGGCCGCGATATGATTGATGGTAAAGGCCACCGCGGCCGTTGGGGCAATATCGGCCGGATCCGCAATCTTTTGGAAATAGGTTTTCAGGGCAAAAGCCAGCGAGAAAAACAGGTGGTCTAACACAAACAGGGCCCCCGCAAGCATCACGCCCCAACCAAACATGTAAATGCCGCCATATGTCAAAAAGACCAGGGCCAAACCCGCATATTCAAAGACCAAAGTATTGCGCTCCCCGTAGCGCGCCACAACCCGGCCAAACACCGGCCCAATAAACATATTCATCACGAGGTTGATTAAATACAAGGACGTCAATTCATGCACGTCAAAGCCGAAACGCTCCACCATCATAAAACCCGCAAACACCATGAAGACCTGCCGCCGAGCACCGGCCATGAATTGCAGCGCATAATAGAGCCAATAGCGTTTGCGCAGAACCATGGTTTTATGCTGCGGTGTGGGCGACTGGAACTGGGGATAAAATACCATACAGGCCAAGGCTATGGCCGCTGTTAGACCGCCCGAAATCATATAGGCGGTATTAAAGCTCAACGCGAGCCAGTCCCAAGTGATAACAATCACGCCAAAGGCCACCAGCGAGGCTGCCGACCCCATCGCCAAGAGCCAGCCCAGAACCTGCGGCGCCTGCGCCTTGGAAATCCATTGCAATTGCAGCGATTGATTGACCGTTTCATAATAATGAAACCCAATGGAGGAGAGCAGCGTCAGCGTTAGGATGCCGCCCATTTGTGGAAACCAAGCGGTCACCGCCGTGGCCAATCCCAAGAGCACCAAGGATAAGAGACCCAAGACCTGCTCGCGCATAAAAACGATAATGGCAATCACCCCGACCGCAAGAAATCCAGGAATTTCCCGCACCGAATGCAACAGCCCGATGTCCGCCCCATCAAAATTGGCCACTTCAATCACAAAATTATTGAGCAAAGCACTCCAAGTGGCAAAGGCAATGGGCATCGCGGCAGCCATGACAAAGAGCAAAAATATCGGTCGACGCCAAACTGGGGCCGATTGCGCCTCTTGCAAGGTTACGATCTGCATTGACTCACTCCCAAACACCGCCCCGCGATCTGCGGCTTGCGATCCTGCTGCAAGACCTGCGCCGGCGAAAGGAACCACCGGGCTGATCTTTACCTCCACCTCACATATTGGTAATGATAATTGACCAATTTTTAGCAAAGGCTAGGCTATGCCCGTAATCACAACCATTCAAGACCTGAAAGAGATTTATCAGCGCCGCGTGCCACGAATGTTTTACGACTATTGCGAAAGCGGCAGCTGGACCGAGCAGACCTTTGGCGACAATATTTCTGATTTCGCCAAACTGCGCCTGCGCCAACGCGTCGCCGTTGATATGACCAACCGCAGCACCGCCTCCAAAATGATTGGTCAAGATGTCTCCATGCCGGTGGCCTTGGCCCCGGTGGGGATGACCGGTATGCAATGCGCAGATGGCGAGATCAAAGCCGCCCGTGCCGCCGCCGCTTTCGGCGTGCCCTATACATTGTCGACCATGTCCATATGTTCCATCGAAGACGTCGCCGCGGCCACCAATGCCCCCTTTTGGTTTCAGCTCTACACTTTGACAGATGAGGATTACTCAGATCGCTTGATCCAACGGGTGAAAGATGCCAATTGCTCGGCGCTCGTGATCACGCTGGACCTTCAGATCCTGGGGCAACGTCATAAAGATTTGAAAAACGGCCTCTCAGCCCCCCCAAAACTGACCCCCAAAACCATAGCCAATCTGGCGACAAAATGGAGCTGGGGCCTTGAGATGCTGGGCACCAAGCGCCGCGGCTTTGGCAATATCGTGGGACAGGTCAGCGGCATCTCCGACACCACCTCCCTCAGCGCTTGGACTGCCGAGCAATTTGATCAAGCGCTCGATTGGAAAAAAGTCGAGACCTTGATGAAAAAATGGGGCGGCAAGGTGATTTTGAAAGGCATCTTGGATCCTGAGGATGCAAAAATTGCAGCAAACCTCGGGGTTGATGCGATCATCGTGTCCAACCACGGCGGGCGGCAGCTCGATGGCGCGCTCTCCTCAATCCGCATGTTGCCGAAAATCGTCGAGGCGGTGGCGGGCAAATGCGAGGTCTGGATGGACGGTGGCATCCGCAGCGGGCAAGATATTCTCAAAGCCAAAGCCCTTGGCGCGACCGGCACAATGATCGGCCGGTCCTATATCTACGGTCTTGGCGCTATGGGTGAGGCCGGCGTGACCAAGGCGCTGGAAGTGATGCATAAAGAATTGGACACCACAATGGCGCTCTGCGGACATCGCGACATCAACGATGTGACCCGAGATATTCTGTACATTCCAGAGGATTTCGAGGGGCGTTGGGCCTAGGCTTTCGCCGATGCGGTTCCCGGCCCAGGGGTCTTCGCAAAAATCAATAAAGAGGGGGCGCTGCGACGCGCCCCCTTGGCAGTTTTTAGGATTATTTGGCCGCTGCGCTTGCGCCATCCCCCTGCTTGCTGCGGATACCGTCACGATAAAGCGCTTTTGCCAAGGAAAGCATCATCAGCCCCATAACCATCGTAAACGGCAAGGCCCCAATAATCATGGCGCTTTTCAATGCTTCCATGGGATCTGCGCCCGGATTGCTCTTACCCGCCACCAACAATGTGCCGATCACCGCGGTCAAGATCAGTCCCCAAACGATTTTATGCTTGTTGCCAATGTCTTGATCGCCGCCCGACATAATGGTGTTCATAACCAAAATACCCGAGTCAGCCGAGGTAACCAAGAAGGTCAGGATCAAAACCACACACATCACAGTCAAAACTGACAACATCCCACCGTCCATCATTTGCCCAAGTGTGACGAAAAGCTTGTTGGTGTTTGATGCACCAATGATCGCGCCATTGGCGCCGCCAGTCAGCTCCATATCAATGGCCGTGGCCCCAAGAACCGTCATCCAGGCAAAACACACCATCGCCGGCGCAAATACGCAGCCCAGGATAAACTCACGCACCGTACGACCGCGCGAAATCCGCGCCAAGAACAGACCCACAAAAGGCGAGAAGGCAATCCACCACGCCCAATAGAAGGTGGTCCAGCCAGCTTGCCAGCCAAATTGACGCCCCTGCTCACCGGCCGCATAGACCGCGCTCAAGGTCGCCTCATCCAAAGCCGCAGCCGCGCCGGTGAGCCCTGCTTTAAAGCCGTCATAACTGCCCCAGGCATTGGTCGCGCCGCCAAACAGCTCCTGAGCCAAAGGCTTGGCCGTCTCGGGCAAAGCCATGGCAAAAGCGTCTGACGATTGCGGGCCATAGGCTCCGAAGCTGAGCGACACGAAATGCAAGATATAATCCACAAAGGCCGCTGCATAGGTTGTCATCGCGAACAGAAAAGAGCCGAACACAACGAAGGTGAACAACAAAATGAGCGATAATACCAAGTTGAGGTTGGACAGGAATTTCACCCCGCGCCCCACCCCTGACACGGCCGAGACAATCGACAGCCCCATGATGCAGATCAACCCCGCAATCAAGCCCACAGTGCCGGGCTTTGGAACGTCGCCGGTCATATCCATCAACCAATTGGCGCCGGTAATCGCATAGACCCCATCTATGAACTGGCTCACACCAAAGCCGATGGTGACCGAGACACCCAAAATCGTCGCCACAACGCCCAATACATCCACCAGATGCCCAATAAGCCCATTCACATAGCGGCCCAAAAGTGGGGTCAGCGCGGAACGGATGGTCAGGGGCATGTCGCGGGTATAGGCGTAATAGGCGAGACTCAGACCGGTGACGACATAGATCGCCCAGGCGTGAAACCCATAGTGCAAAAACGTATAGCGATAGGCCGAGGTCAAAGCCTCCTGGCTATTTGGCGCCACCGCTCCGCTGACTGTCTCAGGGTTTGAGCCCCAAAGCCCCAAGGGCTCGGCCGTGGCAAAGACCATCAACCCCACACCCAAACCCGCTCCAAACATCATGGAAAACCAAGAAAAATTTGAAAATTCCGGCGCCTCACCCGCCCGGCCCATTTTACGCTTGCCCGTTTGCGGCAAAATGGCGACCACAGCCAGAAAAAAGGCAAAAAGCGCGACAATGATGATATAAAATGCGTTGAATCCTTCCAAAAGCGACCAATTCAGGCTGCCTAAATTGCTATTGGCATTGGCCGGCCAGACCAAGGCCCAGATCACAAGCGCAACCATAATGCCCTTACTCAAAAGAGCGATCTCAACGCTGTGACCTTCATAAAAACCGGAAGCGGCCCGTCGGACCTCAACCGCTGTAAATGGGGGTTTTAGTGACATATCTGTCCTCCTAATCTTTCAATCTGGCGACTCCGCGCAATCAACTTGCGTAAAGATCAGTGCATCGAGAACCGCTCATCGCCTTATTATTATTCAAATATTTTTGACTACTTTTTCCTGCCTCTCCTTTACAGGCACAAAAATGGCTGAGTGAAAATGAACCTATACCTAAAATACCCCTTAATAGGGAAAACACTGCCTGAGCGGCATTTTTTAAGCAAGCTTTGTTTGTCTGGGATTACGCGCGCCGCAGCAGCAAAGTCAGCGGAATGGCGGTCAGACTAAGGCCGGCAGCGGTCAGGAAGGCCATGCGCAATCCGTAAAATTCAGACAGCAGCCCCATCAAAGAGGGCGCCAGAAAGAACCCTGCAAACCCCAGAACAGCCACGCGCGAAATCGCCTCAGTGCGCAAATGCTCCGGCACCTTTTGACCAACCAAGGCCAAGCCCAAAGGACCGATCACAGAGATTCCAAGGCCTAAAATTCCAAATCCGAGATAGGCCCAATGTGGCGCCGGGGCCAAAGCGGCCAAGATCCCACCAGAGGCAGCCACCACTGTGGCCAGTATGATGACTTTTGTTTCAGAGAAAATTTGCGACACCGCCTGGCCTGAAAACCGTCCCAGCGCCATCGTCAGCCCCAGCATCGCCGGCCCCATCGCCCCTTCGGCGGCACGGCCCTGCAGGCTGCGCTCAATGTGCAAGGCGGACCAGGTCTCGACGGTGGCTTCGGTCATAAAAGCAACCAAAACGATCAACCCACACAAAACAATTGGCTTCAACGGATAGCGACCGCCCGTGCTGGCGTCTGGCGCAACAGCTCGCGGGGGCATGAAAAGAAAGATCGATAAGCTCAAGATGACCCCCGACACAGCCGCAAAAGCAAGTCCAGGCGGGATCTGCGCCTCGCGCGCCACACCGCTTGCAATCGCAGAAAATGCATATCCAACTGAAAACATTGCATGGTTTGCGTTCATCAAGGGTTTTTGATGCAGCTGCTCCAGCTCGCTGACCCGCGCATTCATCAGCACATCCGTGAGGCCCGAGGCCGCGCCAACAATGACCATCGCCACGGCAAAGCTCACCGCATCTGTGGCAAAGCCCGGCAAAAGAAAGCTCACGCCAAATAGGACGCTGCCAATCTGCATACCGCGCGCGCCCAATAACCGGTCCAACCGCGGTGCCAAAACCATCGAGCTGACCAGCCCAATCGCATTGCACAGCAACAACATCCCAAAGGTCGCATCGCTGACATCCAAACGTGCTTTGATCTGTGGCACATAGGCCGCAAAACATCCCCAAAACAGGCCAACAATCACGAATGCAATCGCAGGACGGCGGGATAGATAGAGGGCGTGAAAAACTTGCATAGCCTGCTTTTTCATAGCCGCAAGACTCTTGCAAGAAACAAAGCAATCAAGGGCTTTTCTTTTCCCTCATATGGCCCTATACGGCGCACTTCAACGGGGCATACACCCTTGGAGGATGCCCCCCCATTTTAAGGAATAGACCCATGGCAGGACAGATCCCAGATCTAATCGCTTCGGTACGGACGGGGACAGGCAAGGGGGCCGCTCGTCAATCTCGCCGCGAAGGCAACGTACCAGGCATCGTTTTTGGTGGTGAGGCAGACCCTCTACCCATCAATCTCCCGTTCAACAAATTATTTTCGCTTTTGAAAGCAGGGCGGTTTAAGTCAACCCTGTTCAATCTCAAAGTGGACGGTCATGACGACGTGCGCGTCATCTGCCGCGATGTGCAACGCCACACCGTGAAAGATTTGCCAACGCATGTTGATTTCATGCGCCTGCGCCGGACCTCAAAGGTCAATCTGTTTATTCCGGTTGAGTTCTTGAATGAAGCCACATGCCCCGGCCTGAAAAAAGGCGGCGTGCTGACCTTGGTGCGTCCTGAGGTTGAACTGATGGTGACCGCGGGGGATATCCCCGAGAAGATCACCGTTGATCTGGCCGGCCGCGAAGTGGGTGATGTGATCACCATCTCCGCTGTCGAACTGCCAAAGGGCGCGACACCGACCATCGATCGTGACTTCGTGATCGCCAATATCGCAGCCCCCTCTGGCTTGCGTTCTGCGGACAATGAAGCGGACGGCGATGCCGACGAGGCCGAAGCGCCAGCTGAGGAATAAACCGCGACCTTCGGGCCGATGGTGCGTTAAGCAAACCCCGCCAGTGATGGTGGGGTTTTTGCATTTCCGGCCATCCTGCGCGCAAATCTCTTTCAACCCACCAGTCTGCAGGTTAAACTCATCCCATGAAACTCTTCGTAGGCCTTGGAAATCCCGGCGCAAAATTTGCGCATAATCGCCATAACATCGGCTTTATGGCCCTTGATAGAATCGCCGAAGATCATCAGTTCACCTCTTGGCGCTCAAAATTTCAGGGCCAGATCTGCGATGGCACCTTGGGCGGGCAAAAGGTGCTGTTGCTCAAACCCACAACCTTTATGAACCTCTCCGGCCAATCGGTGGGCGAGGCGGTTCGGTTTCACAAGATCCCTCTGGATCAGGTCACCGTGTTTCACGATGAATTGGATCTCGCCCCAGGGAAGTTGCGGCTCAAACAGGGCGGTGGACATGCAGGCCATAACGGCCTTCGCTCTATCCATGCCCATTTGGGAGCCGACTACGGCCGCGTGCGGCTTGGTATTGGCCATCCAGGCCATAAGGATGCGGTGGCCGGCTTTGTGCTCCGAGACTTCTCCAAGGCTGATCAAGATTGGCTGGCGGCCCTGCTGACGGGACTCAGCGCTGGCGCGGCGCATTTGGCCGCAGGGGATGGGGCAAAATTCATGAACGCCGTGGCCTTGCAAACCGCTCCGCCGCGCTCTTCAAAATCCGCCAAAGCGGCAACGCAAAAACCTGCTGAAGCGGCCGCGCCATCAGCTCAAAGCACGCCTGCACCAGCCCCCTCTGCATTGCAAAAGCTTCTCGACAGATTTAAATGAAAGCCCATTTCGAACGCCAAGCGACCTATTGTTCCGCCTTTGGCGCCGATCTTACAGCCCGACTCTTGCGTCATCTGCCGGATTGTATCTCACCCAACAGCGCCCTCGGTCAGCGCATTGCCAATTGGCCCGGTGATGCCGCACCAGAGGCAGACAACCTCCCTCTGAGGCTGGCCGGAGGCCTGCATGGCTTGCTCTTATCGGCAAAAGCCCCAGAACTGGCCCCTATCTATCGCAGCGGCGCAATGGCCGATGCGGAGCTGCCCAAGCTTCTGCGAGCCGTGCTTCAGCGTCACGACGCTGAACTGGCCGCCTTCATTGCCAATGCCCCACAAACCAACGAAGTGCGACGGGCGGCCGGGCTCATCGCCACGGCCCATTGGCTCAAAGCCCATACCGGTTGTGACCTCATCGCCTCTGAACTGGGCGCCAGCGCCGGTCTCAATCTCATTTTTGATCGGTTCCACCTGGCTTTAGGAGATGGCTATGGGCCGCCCAATAGCCCGGTGCAGCTCAGCCCAAAATGGCAAGGGTCGCTGCCGCCGGCGGCCCCCTATCTCCTGCGCGATGCGCAGGGCTGTGATCTTGCCCCTCTGGATCTGCGGCAGAGGCAAGACCTTCTGCGCCTACATGCCTATATTTGGGCCGATCAACCCGAAAGGCGCGCCCGCACCGATGCGGCCATCTCGCTCAATCCGCCGCTGCCGAAAAAATCCAGTGCCATTGAGTTTTTGCGCCAGCGCCTCGCCTCCCCGTGGTCCGGCTGCCATTTGATCTATTCGACCGTGGCTTGGCGGTATTTTTCAAACGCAGAAAAAAGCCAAATTACAGAATTGATCACCACACGCGGCGCAAACTCACAGGCCCCCCTCGCCTGGCTGCGGATCGAGGCCGACGGGAAATCGCCCGGCGCGGGCATGCGGTTGGACTTGTGGCCTGAGCAAAAGCAGATAGACTTAGGGCGAATGGATTTTCATGGCCGTTGGATCACTTGGACGGCACCAAAGCCGAGGGAATAACATGCAAAAAGACATCGAAATCAATGTCGTTGGCCTGCCTCTCGCGCCTTGCTCGCAGGAGCCTTTGACCGGGTTTTTCCGCGATGGCTCCTGCAATACCTGCGCGCAAGACACCGGCAGCCACACAGTCTGCGCTGTGATGACCGCCGAATTTCTCGCATTTTCAAAATACCTCGGAAATGACCTTAGCACCCCGCGGCCAGAATTTGGCTTTGCGGGCCTTAAGGCCGGGGATCGCTGGTGTCTCTGCGCGGGGCGGTTTTTGCAAGCCCACGAGGAGGGCTGCGCCCCGCAAGTTCAGCTCGAATCGACCCATCAAAAGGCCTTGGACATTGTTCCCATGGACGTCCTTCGGCTCTATGCAGCCACAGACAGAGGCCGCAAAGAGCCTTGAGGCTAGGCCCCAGTGTTCATCTCAATTCCCAAGGCAGCGGCCACGGTAAAGATATCCTTGTCACCACGTCCGCACATATTCATGCAAATCAGGTGATCGGCGGGCAATTCAGGCGCGATTTTCATCACATGGGCCAAAGCATGGCTGGGCTCTAGTGCTGGAATAATACCTTCAAGCTCACAGCACAGTTGAAAGGCTTCCAGCGCCTCCACATCGGTGATCGAGACATACTGCGCCCGGCCAATATCGTGCAACCAGGCATGTTCCGGGCCAATACCCGGGTAATCGAGCCCAGCAGAAATCGAGAAGCCTTCGAGAATTTGCCCATCGTCATCTTGCAATAGATAGGTGCGATTGCCGTGCAGCACACCCGGACGCCCGCCGGCCAGAGAGGCGCAATGTTCCATCTTGGCGTTCACGCCTTTGCCCCCGGCCTCGACCCCAATGATTCCCACCGATGTGTCATCAAGGAACGGATAGAACAGCCCCATGGCATTGGAGCCCCCGCCTATGGCCGCAATCAATGTGTCGGGCAAGCGCCCCTCTTGTTCTAACATCTGCGCGCGCGCTTCCTTGCCAATGATGGCCTGAAAGTCTCGCACCATCGCCGGATAGGGGTGCGGGCCTGCGACGGTGCCGATGCAGTAGAATGTATCCTCCACATTGGTCACCCAATCGCGCAGCGCGTCATTCATCGCGTCTTTCAATGTGCCGCGACCGGAGGTGACCGGCACGACTTCAGCGCCCAGAAGCTTCATGCGAAAGACATTCGGCGCTTGGCGCTCGACATCATGCGCGCCCATATAGACCACGCATTTCAAGCCAAACTTGGCACAGACCGTGGCGGTGGCCACCCCATGCTGACCCGCGCCAGTTTCGGCAATGATCCGGTTTTTTCCCATGCGGCGGGCCAAGATAATCTGGCCCAAGACATTGTTGATTTTATGCGCGCCGGTGTGGTTCAGCTCGTCCCGTTTGAGATAGATCTTCGCGCCACCTAAATGCTGGGTCAAACGCTCTGCGTAATATAACGGGCTCGGGCGGCCAACATAGTTGGTCCAAAGATCGTTCATCTCTGCCCAAAAGCTGTCATCCGTCTTGGCATGTTCATATTGCGCTTCAAGATCCAAGATCAGCGGCATGAGGGTTTCTGAGACAAACCGCCCGCCAAAATCGCCAAAACGACCCTGTTCATCCGGTCCTGTGGTAAAGCTGTTGAGCAGATCGTCGGCCATAGTTTTCTCCCTTGGGCATCTGCGCTAAGAGGTAGCGCCCTGCCCCCCTAAGGTAAAGACCCGACCGCGAATTTCCGATGCTTTACCTGTTGGCTTCAGAGACAAATTTTGCCATCAACTCTGCGCTTTTCTGACCGGGCGCAGTTTCAATGCCCGAACTGACATCGACCTGCCGCGCAGCAGAGCGGCGGACCGCCTCGGCCACATTGTCAGGTGTGAGACCACCGGCCAGCATCCAAGGCACGGACCAGCTTTCTCCCTCCAGCAAGCGCCAGTCAAAAGATAAACCATTGCCCCCCGGCAAGGCCTCACCCTCCGGCGGCTTGGCGTCCAAAAGCAATTGATCGGCCACGCCCGAATAGAGCTGCGCGCGGGCCACATCGGCGCGCGATGCTATGCCCAGGGCCTTCATCACCGGCAGGCCGTAGCGCGCTTTCACCGCCGCCACACGCTGAGGGCTCTCACTGCCGTGAAGCTGCAACATGTCGAGCGGAACACGGTCCGTGACGCGATCAAGCGCCGCATCATCGGCATTCACCACCAAAGCAACTTTGGCCAAGCCCGCGGGCGCATGAATAGCCAAGCTGCGCGCCGTCTCAATTGCAACATTACGGGGCGATTTTTCGAAAAAAACCAGACCGATATAGGCCGCCCCTGCGGCTGCGGCGGCATCTATATCATCCGGTGTGGTCAAGCCGCAAAGCTTGGCGCGCACCTTCATGACACCTCGTCCAAAAGCGCCAAAATTTCATCTTTGTCTGTATCGGCGGTTGTCGCCTTCAATTTGCTCACCTCACGCTCCAAGCGCACGACCTGCATATGCTCGCTGCGCGCGGCACTGCGGTGTTTCATCTCGCGCAGCCATTCCCAAACGAAGCCAATCAGAAGGCCCAGGGTCACGCCCAAGAAAATAACCACGAAGAGCGGGACTTGCATATGAAGGTTGAAACCGACCAGCTCACCGAGAGCTTCCGGCAAGAGCGATAAAGGCACAGACCCTCGGTTGGCGAGGGCCACTACAATCAAGCTGATCGCAATGAAGCCCAAGACCATGTACCGCAGATAGCGCATTCTACCTCCCGTTAAGGCGGTCTCTCAAAAGCTTGCCGGTTTTGAAAAACGGAACATGCTTTTCTTCGACAGCAACAGATTCGCCAGTCCGCGGGTTGCGGCCGATACGCGGGTCGCGCTTTTTCACGGAAAAGGCCCCAAAGCCACGCAGCTCAACGCGGTCGCCCTCGGCCATTGTATTAATAATTTCTTCAAAAATCGTGCTTACGATTTTCTCCACATCACGCTGATGAAGATGCGGATTCTCATCCACCAATTTTTGAACCAATTCTGAACGAATCATAGTATCCCCCCTAGAAACTGTAAAAGTCATGAGCCACCCAAGCCCTGGTGACAGGCTACAGGAAAACCATCCCGAATGTGAACCTATTGTTTTGTCCATAAGTGAAAAAAACTGAGAATTTGGTCATTTCGGTGAGAAATTATTAAAAATACAGTCTTCGCGGCAATTTTGGATCTCTTTTTGATGAAAATCAAGGCTTTGGTGCCAAAAAAAATCCCGCCTCGGCGGGATTTTTCAGATTTTTGGTCAGAAAATGATCGATTATTCGTCAGATTTGAGCGCGGCACCCAAGATATCGCCCAAAGACGCACCTGAGTCGGAGGAGCCATACTGCTCGACAGCTTCCTTCTCTTCGGCAATTTCACGCGCTTTGATCGAGAGGCCGAGACGGCGGGTTTTCGCATCGATATTCGTGACGCGAACGTCCACTTTATCACCAATGCCAAACCGATCTGGACGCTGCTCCGCACGATCGCGTGACAGATCAGAGCGACGAATGAAGGATTTCATACCTTCATATTCCACTTCAATACCACCATCTTCGATGGCTGTGACTTCAACAGTGATGATCGAGCCGCGTTTCACGCCGCCAACCGCATCTGCGAATTTGTCGCCACCAAGGGCTTTGACAGACAGGCTAATGCGCTCTTTTTCCACGTCCACTTCAGAGACAACGGCCTGAACCATGTCCCCTTTGCGGTAATCGCCAATCACGTCTTCGCCGCGGCCTTCCCATGTCAGATCAGACAGGTGAACCATGCCATCGATGTCGCCTTCAAGACCGATGAACAAACCAAATTCGGTGATGTTTTTGACTTCACCTTCCACTTGGCTGCCCTCAGGGTGTTGCTCTGCGAACACTTCCCACGGGTTGCGCTGGGTTTGCTTGAGGCCCAAGGACACGCGACGTTTCACGCCATCAATTTCCAGAACCATCACGTCAACCTCTTGCGACGTTGATACGATTTTACCAGGATGTACGTTTTTCTTGGTCCATGACATTTCAGACACATGCACCAAACCTTCAACGCCCGCTTCCAGCTCAACAAACGCACCGTAATCGGTGATATTTGTCACACGGCCTTTGTGCTGTGACTCAAGTGGGTATTTCACGCTGACGATATCCCATGGATCATCCATCAACTGTTTCATACCCAGGCTGATGCGATGGGTGTCTTTGTTAATTTTGACGACTTGGACTTTCACAGTCTCACCAATCGTCAGGATTTCCGACGGGTGGTTGACGCGGCGCCAGGCCATATCAGTGACGTGCAACAGACCGTCCACACCGCCCAGATCCACAAACGCACCGTATTCTGTGATGTTTTTCACCACACCGTCGACACTGTCACCTTCGGCCAATTTGCCGATCACTTCAGCGCGCTGTTCGGCACGGGATTCTTCCAAGATCGCACGGCGCGACACAACGATATTGCCGCGGCGACGGTCCATTTTCAAAATCTGGAAGGGCTGCTTGAGACCCATCAATGGGCCCGCATCACGCACAGGGCGCACGTCAACTTGGCTGCCCGGCAAGAAGGCCACAGCGCCACCAAGATCCACGGTAAAGCCACCTTTGACACGGCCAAAGATTGCGCCATCAACGCGCACTTCGTCAGCGTAAGCTTTTTCAAGACGATCCCAGGCTTCCTCACGACGGGCCATTTCGCGGCTGATGACCGCCTCGCCCTTGGCATTTTCTGCGGCCCGCAGGAACACTTCGACCGTATCCCCTACCGAGATGACGGGAGCTTCGCCGGGATCTGCAAATTCTTTAATATCTACGCGGCCTTCCATTTTGTAGCCGACGTCGATGATGGCTTGTCCCGCTTCGATTGCGATGACCTTGCCTTTGACCACTGTGCCCTCTTCGGGCGTGTCAATCTCGAAGCTTTCTTGCAAAAGGGCTTCGAATTCTTCCATTGTTACGCTTGCCATGTGGCGTTCATTCCTTACATTTATGTTTCTGGCCGTGCGGTTGTCTCCGCCGGTCTTGAGTTGCATTGGTCCTTCGACGCGAAGCGGTCTGCGAACACCAAGAAAGGCCGGTGATAGCCGACCCTGCTGCGATACTCACATTCCACGACTGTTGCCGTCGTTTAGACAGGGCCGCGTATAGGGGCAAAATTCCAATCTTGCAAGGGCCGATCACCGGTGTAATGCTGCAGAAAAGGAGCGTCCCATGCCACATGCCGATCTCAAATATTCCCCAGATCTTTCCTTCGACCCGCAAGCCATGTTCACAGCCATTGAACACACCATTCTGGCCCATGATTCCGGCTCTGGCGATTGCAAATGTCGCAGCTATCCCGCCGAGGCCAGCAACCACACCCATCTGCTGATCGAGATTTCAATGCTGCGCAAACCACACCGCAATGAGACTTTCACGCGCACCCTGCGCGACGCAATCGCAGCGGCAGTCAAACGGCACCTGCATCAAAGCTGCTATATCTCCCTGGCCATCACATATTCCGACGCCATGTACCTAACGGACCGGCACGACGCACACTAATGCTATGCCAATTCCTCCCGCGGACAATTTGATGGCGTGATGATTTGCACGTCGGCCGGGCCTTCCGCCAAGACCGGAGGGCGCAGCTTGTGATAGGCGGTGATCTGTTGGAACGCTTGGTCAAGATCGGCGCGGAGATCGTGATGCAGGACGAATGCCAGCCGACCCTGACGCAGCAGACTGCGGTTTTCGCGGTCCAAGTCATGGGCAATAAAGAAATCCGGTTCGAGCTGCACAGTGCGCAGCGTGGACAAAATGGCCGCATTGGCCCCACCCATGGAATAGACACCCAGGAGGCGGTCCAATCCACGCACCGCTTGGCGAATCTGCGCCGCCGTCCCAAGCGCCAGCCCGGCCCCGCCGCTTGCCTCGCGCAGGCTCACCTGCGGGCACAAACGCGCCATTTCAGCCGCAAAGGCCTGCGCCCGCGCCTCTTCGCCTTGAAACTGCCGGCGCGATGTCGTGGTCAAAACCGCGCCGCCACGACCCTGCAGCCATTGGGCAAAGAGATAGGCCGCGGTGCGTCCCGCATTTGCATTGTTCAACCCGACATAGGCCAAACGCGCGCAGTCAGGGCAATCGGTAAAGACCGTCACCACCGGGATCTTTAGCCCAATCAACCGGTCAATCTCAGCACGAATTGGCGCGACATTCTGCGCCTTCAGCAAGATGCCTTGACTGCCCCGCTTTGCGATCTTGGACAAAATAGCCACAGTCTTCGCCGGTCCGATCTCTTCTGCAAAGTGAAATCTTGGCCGAATGACCGCAGGCGCGAAATTCGGCAAGACTTGAGTTGCAGCCCGGCGCAGCTCATCGGAAAATCTGCGCGGCGCCTCAACCACGATATCGATAAACATGCGCCGCCCCCGCGCGGCCAATTGCCCCTCTTGCCGTGTCAGCTCCACAATTGCCGCCTGCACACGCCGCGCGGTCTGGGCACTGACGTGCGCGCGCCCATGCAAGGCGCGATCAACCGTGGCCAGACTAAGTCCCGATTGCAAAGCAATCTCTTTGAGGGGGAATGGATGTTTCATTGAGGTGTTTTTGAGGTGTTTTTGACAGTTTCTCAAGCCAATTTTGGTTAAGCTTTTGTCAACCAGCAAACAGGAGCACGTGATGCACGCCTATCTTTCCCCAGATGATTGCAACTTGGAAGAGTTCACCCAGCAAGTGACCCGCAACCTCACCCTGCAAGAGGTGCCGCAGGCCCATGACATTCAAAACAATATACCAATCTATGATGTCACACGGTTGGATCTGACTGGAGACACCCGTGCCTTAAAAGCCGAATGGGCGCATGTGTTTCTCAATTCCGCCGGGGTGTTGCTGCTCCAAAATGCCTTTCCAGACACCCGCTGCATTGACGCGGCCAGCGCGATTTATGAGCGCATCATCGCTGATGAAAAAGCCGCCCAAGGCGCGAAGGCCGAT
Organism: Planktomarina sp.; assembly: GCA_016780825.1. GTDB lineage: Bacteria > Pseudomonadota > Alphaproteobacteria > Rhodobacterales > Rhodobacteraceae > Planktomarina. The sequence goes on from JADHLF010000007.1 coordinate 64,531, forward strand.
CACTTTGCCGCCTCCGGCGCCAATGACCGCATCTGGAATTCGGCACAAAAACTTTGTCAGCATGACCCCAAGATTTTTGCACAATATTTTGGAAATCTGGTGATTGATGCGGCCTGCGAGGCTTGGCTTGGGCCAAATTACCAGATGACGGCGCAGGTGAACCTGGTCCGCCCCGGCGGCGCAGCGCAGAGTCCGCATCGCGATTATCACCTTGGCTTTCAGCCGCGCGAGGTCGCCGCAAGCTATCCGGCCCATGTCCATGACCTCTCGCCTGTGCTCACGCTGCAAGGCGCGGTGGCGCATGTGGACATGCCAATTGAGAGCGGACCGACCAAGCTGTTGCCCTTCAGTCAACTCTATCGCCACGGCTATCTGGCCTTCACCATGCCAGAGTTTCGCGCCTTCTTTGAAGAAAACTTCGTGCAAGTGCCGCTCAAAAAGGGCGATGTTCTGTTTTTCAATCCGGCACTCTATCACGCCGGCGGCGCCAATGTGAGCGCAGATATTCAGCGCATGGCCAATCTGCTACAGGTCTCTTCGGCCTATGGGCGCTCCTTGGAAAATCTGAACCGCCAGAGCATGACCCATCAGCTCTATGAGGTTCTGGCGCGCAGGGATCATGGTCTCTCAGAGCGGCAGATTGATGCCGCAATTTCGGCCTGTGCGGAGGGCTATTCTTTTCCAACCAATCTGGACACCGATCCGCCCATCGGCGGTCTGGCCCCAGAAACCCCAGCGGCGCTCTGCCGCCGGGCCTTGGCCAATGCGATGCCCGTGCAGGAGTTCAACGCCGCGCTGGACGCGCTCTATGCACGCAAGCAGGCCTAAAGGCCTTTAGGCATAGCGCTCCGGCCCGGCCCATTGTGCGTCAGAATAGCGATCCCCATTGATCCAACCCATGGGGAGCGCAGCTTCAACCGCCGCCAACTCCTCTGCGCTCAAGCCATAATTTGCGCCCGCCACAAGAGCCTTGAAATGGTCCAGGTTGCGGGTGCCGGGAATGGGCAAGATATGGTCCCCTTTGGCCAGACACCAGGCAATCGCCAGGCCCGCCGCCGTCAAACCCATCTGTGCAGCGAGCGCGCGAAAATTTGCGGCCGCTTTGATATTCATGCTCAGGTTCGGCTCCATGAAGCGGGGGTTATTGGCCAAGAACGGCATGGTTTGCACCGCCTCTTGCCCATGCGGAGCATCCGTCAAAAGGCTTCGCCCCACCGGCGAGAAGGCCACAAAGGTCGTGCCGAGATCGGCGCAGGTTTGCAAAATTCCCAATTCCGGCGTGCGCGTGGAGAGGGAATATTCCGACTGAAGCGCCGCGACAGGATGCACCGCATGGGCCGCTCTCAGGGAGGTTGGAGAAATTTCTGAAAAGCCAAAACCACCGATTTTTCCAGACTTTATGAAGCCTGCGAGGGTTTCAGTGACCTCTTCAATCGGCACAGATGGATCGCGGCGGTGGATATAATAGAGATCAATGCACTCCACCCCAAGGCGCTCGAGGCTATTGTCCAATTGCTCCGTCAGATAGGCCGCCTCATTGTTGAACAAACGGTTCGGATCTTTGCGGTCTGTGATACCGCCCTTGCTGGCAATATGAAAAAACGACCGCGCTTGCGGATTTTCGGCCAGGTAGGCCCCGATGTGACGCTCCGATCCGCCCATGCCATAGACGCTGGCCGTGTCGATGTGATTTATGCCCAGATCTCGCGCGGCATCTAGGATGGCGAACACCTCTTCCCGGCTCACCGCACCATAGAAGTTGGAAAACGACATGGCCCCGATGCCCAGCCGTGAGGTCTTGGCGCCCGTGTGGGGGAAACTACGGTTTTTCATATGGGAACTCCTGTTCAACAGCCGCAATGGCCTGCGCAATTGCTGCGCTGAGACTGAGATGAGAGGTGTCGATCAGCACCGCGTCCTGAGCCGCCACCATCGGGGCCGTGGCACGGGAGCTGTCGCGGGCATCGCGCGCGATAACATCTTGTAACACCTGCTCAAAGGTGGTCTCGGCACCGCTGGCCACAAGCTCTTTGAAGCGCCGCTCGGCGCGCACCTCGGCATCGGCGGTGACAAAAAGCTTCACCTCGGCTTGCGGCACGATCACCGTGCCAATGTCGCGCCCGTCCAAAACAGCGCCGCCCGCCCGGCGGGCGAAACGGCGCTGAAACTCCAACAATTCCGCCCGCACCTCGGGCATTACCGCCACATCGGAGGCCGCCTTTGCCACCTCTGCGCTGCGCAGACTGTCCCCTTGTAGATCATCCGGTGTGAGGTTTTGTGCTGCATGCAACGGATCGGAGCCGCTCAACACCTGCGCCCCAACGGCCCGGTACAAAAGCCCCGTGTCCAAATGCGCCAAATCAAAATGCGCCGCAATCGCCCGGCTGATTGAGCCTTTACCGGCGGCGGCCGGTCCATCAATCGCGATGGTGAAGGCAGCGCTTGCGCGCGATGGCTTGCGCCCAGTTGACTTGGCCTGCTCTGCGCTCATTCGGAGGTCCGCGCGATCGACGCACCCAAAGCCGCCATCAAAGGCTCGAAAATCGGAAAAGACGTGGCCACCGGCCCGCCATCATCAATCGACATGCCCTCACGCGCGCCCATGCCAAGGATCAAAAATGACATGGCAATGCGGTGATCGAGATGGGTTGCGGCCAGAGCGCCGCCCTTAACCGCGCCGCCCAGCCCATGCACATGCCACCAATCGGGACCATCTTGCACCGTGACCCCGGCCGCGCGCAGCCCGGTCGCCATAGCTTCGATCCGGTCACTTTCTTTGACGCGCAGCTCTTTGACACCGTGCATCCGGGTCACGCCATGCGCAAAACTCGCCACCACGGACAAAATTGGATATTCATCAATCATAGAGGCAGCCCGCTCCGGCGGCACAGTGATCCCCTGCATATCGGGAGAATATTTCGCGCGGAGATCGGCCACAGGCTCGCCACCTTCCTCGCGCATATTCTCAAAGGTGAGATCCGCACCCATCTCTTGCAGGGTATAGAACAGACCCGCTCGGGTGGGATTGAGGCCAATATTGGGCACTAAGACATCAGAACCTTCCACGATTAAAGCGGCGCAGACCGGGAAGGCGGCCGACGAAGGATCACGCGGCACAATGATATTCTGTGGGCGTAATTCTGGCTGGCCCGTGAGGGTGATCACCCGGCCCGCATCGGTCTCTTCCACCGTCACCTCGGCACCGAAGCCCATAAGCATCCGTTCGGTATGGTCACGCGTGGCCTCTTTTTCAATGACAACCGTTTGGCCCGGCGCATTCAAACCCGCCAAGAGCACCGCCGATTTCACCTGCGCCGAGGGCATTGGCACCTCATATCGTACCGGCAAAGGCTGCGCGGCCCCGATCAGTGTGAGCGGCAAGCGCCCCTCAGAGCGGCCATAGGACTGCGCGCCGAAGAGTGCCAAAGGATCTGTCACCCGGCCCATCGGGCGTTTGTTCAAACTGCCATCACCGGTAAATGTGGCGGCGATGGGAGAGGTGGCCATGGCCCCCATGATCAAACGCACCCCGGTGCCTGAGTTGCCACAGTCAATCACTTGGCCCGGCTCGGCAAAACCGCCCACACCCACCCCATGCACCGACCAGGAACCGCCGCCATGGTTGATGACCTCAGCGCCGAAGGCCTGCATCGCCTTGCCAGTGTCCAGCACATCATCACCTTCGAGCAGCCCTTGGATGCGTGTCTCCCCAAGGCTCAGCGCCCCCAGGATCAGAGACCGATGCGAGATAGATTTATCCCCCGGCACATCCGCTTGGCCCCGCAACGGGCCAGATTTATGCGATGTCATTGGAATTGCTGCACCATGGCCTGACATATTCGTCCCCTCATAAGTTGACAAAGTGATAACGCCCCAGCCAAGCGAGGTCCACAGCTGAGCGCGGGTCTGTTTAGGATTTTTGGAAGGTTAAATAATGCGGCCTGCGGCCTTCGCGCAGGGCCTTTTGCTCATAACGCGTTGAGATCCAATCGCCCCAAGGCCTGCGCCAATCCTCTGGCCCTTCTGCCAGCCAGTCAAAGCCCGCCTTTGGCACTTCCTGCAAAGTTTGGCGCACATAATCCTCAATATCCGTGGCCACGCGAAACTCAGCGCCCGACATCAGGCAGCGACTCAAGGGCTCGAGATGCTCTGGTGTGACAAAGCGCCGGCGATGGTGGCGCAGTTTTGGCCATGGATCGGGATAGAGCAAAAAGGCCTTGCTCACGCTGCGTTGCGGCAAGACATCCATCAGATCGCGGGCGTCGCCCATGTGCAATTTGATATTCTGAACGCCAGCCCGGCGCATTTTGCCAAGCAACATCGCCACACCGTTGACATAGGGTTCCACCCCAAGAAATTGAACCTCGGGATTGGCCAAGGCTTGATGCACCAAATGCTCGCCGCCGCCGAAACCAATTTCCAGCCACAGCGGCTTGCCCGCCGCGACCTGCTGCATGTCGAGCAGGCTGCGCTCTGGATTATCCGCACGAGAGATCCCGCCAACGCTGAGCTGGGGCAAATCTTCTTCTAAGTAACGCTCCTGCGCGGCATTGAGCGCCTTGCCCTTGATGCGCCCATAAAAATTTCGATGTTCCATCGCCTGTCTTCCACAACAAAAAGGGTGCGCTTGCGCGCACCCAATTGCTTACTGATCCGGGCCCGCCTGCGCGCCCTGCGCCTACACGGCTTTTTTCAGCGCTTCAACCAGATCAATCTTTTCCCAGCTAAAGCCGCCATCGGCCTCGGGCGCGCGGCCAAAATGCCCGTAGGCCGCAGTCCGTTGATAGATCGGCCTGTTCAGGCCCAAATGCTCACGAATGCCGTGCGGCGTGAGATCCATGGAGTGCGCGACCGCCCGTTCGATTGCCTCTTCCGGCAGTTGAGCCGTGCCATATGTGTCCACGTAAATCGACAAAGGCTTAGAGACGCCGATGGCATAGGATAGTTGCAGGCTACAGCGTTCGGCCATGCCAGCGGCCACGATATTTTTGGCCAAATAGCGCGCCGCATAGGCCGCCGAGCGGTCCACCTTGGTGGGATCCTTGCCAGAGAAGGCGCCGCCGCCATGGGGCGCTGCGCCGCCATAGGTATCCACAATAATCTTGCGTCCCGTCAAACCCGCATCGCCATCAGGGCCACCAATCACGAAGGTCCCTGTTGGATTGACCCACCATTCGGTTTTCGCTGTGAGCCATTCGGCCGGCACGACTTCGCGGATATAAGGCTCTACAATGCTGCGGATATAGGCGCTGTCTTGATCTTCGGAGCGGTGTTGCGTCGACAAGACAATCGACATGATCTCAACAGGTTTTCCGTTCTCATAGCGTAAAGACAATTGCGACTTGGCATCCGGTCCAAGATCTGGCGCGCTGCCGTCTTTGCGCGCCTCGGCCAAACGCCGTAAAATCGCATGGGAATATTGGATCGGCGCGGGCATCAGCTCCGGGGTCTCGGTGGTGGCATAGCCAAACATGATCCCTTGGTCACCGGCGCCCTCATCCTTATCAGCGCCCGCATCCACCCCTTGGGCGATATGGGCCGATTGCTCATGCAAAAGATTGGTGACTTCAACGGTTTTCCAGTGAAATTTATCTTGCTCATAACCGATGTCTTTGATGCAATCTCGCGCGATTTGCTCGATCTGCCCCATGTGATGCGAGAGTTTTGCTTTGTCACTCAAGCCAACTTCGCCGCCAATAACAATGCGGTTTGTGGTTGCGAATGTTTCAGCGGCCACCCGTGCCTCTGGTTCTTCGGTTAAAAAAGCGTCAAGTACTGCGTCGGAAATTCGGTCGCATAGTTTATCAGGATGCCCCTCAGAAACAGATTCTGAGGTGAAAATATAATTTGATCGTGCCATGGGGAGTGCTCCAATAAAATGTAAGCTGCGCCAGGAAGCCGTTGCAGCTAGGACTTCCTAGAAGTCCCACCGCGAGGCGTCAATGATAATTTCTCCTGCGCAGACAAAAATGCACCCAGAACCAAGCCTCCCAGGAGGATCACCAAGCCAAGCCAAGGATATCTCGCGTAAAAAGTTGCGGTGCGCGGCTTGGGGATCGGTGCATCAAGCGTCCCGCGCTCGTGAAGATCCAATCGCTCCCTTGACCGCCCCCAAGGATCAATCACTGCGGTGACACCACGATTGGCCACGCGCAGCATCGGCAGGCCCAACTCGATGGCGCGGGCGCGGGCCTGGGCAAAATGCTGCGCCGGGCCCTGCCCCTCTCCGAACCAGCCGTCATTGGTAATCAACACCAACAGATCCGGGCGGGCCTCCCCGCGGCCGACAAATTGCGGAAAAATCCCCTCATAGCAGATCAGCGGCTGGATCCGTCCGATCCCGTCTATATCAATATGCGCCGGGCCACTGCCGGCGGAAAATTCTGGAAAATCATAGCCAAAGACGCGAGCCAGCTGGCCAAAGGGTATATATTCCCCGAAGGGCACCAAGCGGCTTTTGTGATATTCGCTCTGCACCTCCCCTTGCGGTGTCACCACGCCCAGAGTGTTGAAATATTGATCCGCCGGGCTGTGGCTTTGATAACCAACCACAACATGCGCCCCCTGCGCCACCTCGGCAATCTCTCGTCGGGCCCATTCTATGGGCAGATAGACCGAGGTTTCGGGCCAAATGATCAGATCAACCGCTGGCCCCGCATCTGTGAGGGCCAAATGCCTTTGATAGATTGCCTCCATCTTGTCCGGGTGCCATTTATTTTCCTGTGCCACATTGGGATGGATCAAACGCACAATAGGCCGGCGGTCATCGGCCGGGCTATTGTCCGGCCCTGGCGCATGCCCCGCTACAGGCACGAAGGGCGCGGCAATGGCCATGGTCAAAACAACCCAGCGAGGCACTGCCCCTCCCCAGGCGATCAGCGCCGCCAAGACCAGGGTCAAAAGGCTCATGCCATGCGGTCCAATAATACTGGCCAATTGATAAATGGGCGTGTCAATCCAAACATAGCCCAGCAGGGCCCAAGGAAAGCCGGTGAAGAGGTAGGAGCGGGCGAGTTCAGCGGCCAATAGCGCCAGACAGGTCCAAAGTCCCGAACGCCCGCGCGCCAGAGCAAAGGCAGCGCCCCAAAACAGGGCCAATCCACCGGCCATGGCCAGCAGGGCGATGGGGGCGATCCATGCGTTGCCGCGGCCTTCGACTAAAAAGGGCTCAATAATCCAGGCCAAGGAAACGAAAAAATAGCCAAACCCGAGGCTCCAACCGCGCCAGAACTGCGGCAGGCAGGTCTGCGAGCGGATGATCCAAAATCCAAAGGCCAGCCCCACAAGTGTGAGCATGGGTTGATCCACAGGGGCCTGCCCCAGACCGGCTAAGCCGCCCGCCGCTGCAATCATGGCCCATTGAACCCATGCCGGCGCCTGGACCCAAAGCCTATGCGGGGTTGATAGCTCGAACATGGGCTCTCAGCCTCTTGATTCGCCTCGGATCTGCATCGACGACTTCAAACTCCACGCCAGCGGGGTGTTCTATGACCTCTCCCCTTGCGGGCACCCGGCCCAGGAGCATAAAGACCAACCCACCCAGCGTGTCGACCTCTTCGGGATCCACCTCGTCGACGTCAGACAAATCTCGGCCAATTTCCTGCTGGAACTCGTCCAAAGGCGTCTTGGCCTGCGCCAGGTAACTGCCCGGTTTTTCAACAACCCAAAAGTCACCCTCCGCAGGATCATGCTCATCCTCAATCTCGCCAATCACCTGTTCGATCAAATCTTCAATGGTAACCAGCCCATCCGTGCCGCCATATTCATCAATCACCAATGCCATATGAATACGGTCGGCCTGCATTTTCGTGAGCAATATGCCAATCGGCATCGAGGGCGGCACAAACAGCAAGGGCCGCAGCATAGATTTAAGCGCCAAACGCCCGCCAGAGCCGTTAAACCCATGTTTAAGCGCCAGGTCTTTCAAATGCACAAACCCAAGGGGCGTGTCCAGGGTTCGGTTGTAAACCGGCAAACGCGTTAAGCCCGTGTTGCGAAACACATGGACCAAATCTTCTTTGGTGATGGTCACAGGCACGGATTTAATATCCGCCTTGGGCACCATCACATCTTCCACCCGCAATTGCCGCAGGTTCCACATGCCGGGGATAATTTCTTCGCCCTCAGGCCGCGAAAATTCAGAGCCATTCATGTCAGGCAAACGACCGCCAGAGAAAGCCCATTTCAAACGATCCCAAAAGCCCAGCGCCTGTGTCTGTCTACTCGAAGGATCTTCGGCGGTCTCAGAGCCGCCGGCCGTGTCATCACTTTGTGGCATATCACCAATCATTGGGTTGCGTCATTCACTTCATAAGGGTTGGAAATGCCAAGGCTTGCAAGCATTTTGATTTCAAGGCCTTCCATCACATCAGCATCTGCATCGTCTATGTGATCATAACCCAGAAGATGCAATGTCCCATGAAGCAAAAGATGGGTCAGGTGATCGAGAATTGCAAGCCCAGCCTCCTGAGATTCGCGTAAACAGGTCTCATAGGCGATGGCAATGTCACCCAATTCAGGGTCCGTCGCCTTTTTGGGCTGCGCACCGGGCTTGCTCACGGACAAGTCAGCAGAGGGCCAGGACAGCACATTTGTTGGCTGGGGCTTGCCGCGGAACTCTGTGTTGAGCTGGGCAATCTGCGCATCATCACAGGCCATCACAACCGCGCTGCTCTGGGCTGGAAGCGGCAGAAACCGCGGTATGACCTCGCCCAATTTCGCCCCAATCGCCGCCAGCTCTTGCGCCTGCCAGCGGCTGTCTTCCAAAATGAACTCAAAGCTCAGGCTCATGCGCCATCCGCGTCATAGGCTTCAATAATCGCCGCCACCAACGGATGACGCACCACATCTTTTGAGGTGAAATAATTGAAGCTGATTTTCGGAATATTCTGCAACAGACGCTCCGCATCAGCCAGCCCCGATTGAACACCGCGCGGCAAATCAATCTGCGTGCGGTCGCCCGTGATCACCATACGGCTCCCCTCTCCCAAACGGGTCAGGAACATCTTCATCTGCATTGAGGTGGCGTTTTGCGCCTCGTCCAAAACCACAAAGGCATTCGCCAAGGTCCGGCCGCGCATGAAGGCCAGAGGGGCAATCTCTATCGCCTTATCTTCCATCAATTTCGCCATTTGTTTGGCCGGCAGAAAATCATTTAACGCATCATAAAGCGGTTGCATGTAAGGATCGACTTTTTCCTTCATATCACCCGGCAAAAACCCCAAGCGCTCCCCCGCTTCCACCGCAGGGCGTGACAGGATGATCTTATCCACCCGCCCGGTGATAAACATCGACACGCCAACGGCCACGGCCAGATAGGTCTTGCCAGTCCCGGCTGGCCCAATGCCAAAAGCAAGCTCGTTTTTGAACAAGGCCTCGACATAGGCCTTTTGCGCTTCCGTCCGCGGCTCCACCAATTTCTTGCGGGTTTTAATCTCCACCGCACCGCCTCGGAACATTTCCATCTGCTGATCGGCGCCGCCTGCGTCTCCCCCGGCCATGTTCATCCTGAGTTCCGCAGTCACATCCGCTGGCGTTACAGGCCGCCCTTGCTCAAGACGGGTATAGAGCGACTGCAAAATCGCAGAGGCCTGCGCCGCCCCATCGGCATCGCCGACCAGAAGCAATTGATTGCCCCGGCGCACGATTTGAATAGCGTGATGCGTCTCTATAGTTGTAAGATTACGATCAAATTCCCCGCAGAGCTCCGCCAAGAGACGGTTGTTCGGAAATTCAATCCGGGCTTCGTTTTGTGCAGCGATGGCTGTTACGGCGTCTTCTGCCAAGGATGTCCCCTCAAAAGGTCTTTTGTCTTTGTCAGACTATAGCGCGATTCCCGCAAGAGAAAGGGCCGGAGCAAACAAAATCCGTATAACCGCAAAACCGCAGATCATGCGCGCAGGGGCGCGCCCGTCTCCACGACCTGCCCTGTCAATGAGTTGGTCATATCCTTGAGGATCTTCACGGGAATGACTTGCCCAATCATGTGATCGGGCGCCACCGCATGGACCGCGTGGAGATATTCGGATTTGCCAATCAACTGCCCGTCGCGGCGGCCTTTCTTTTCAAATAAAACCTTCACTTCGCGCCCCACCATGGCGGCCTGGGCGGCGCGTTGCTGTTGGGTCAAAAGCGCTTGCAGCTCTTGCAAACGGGCGGAAGCCACTTCGGGCGGCACTTCGACGCGCTCGGCCGCGGGTGTTCCAGGGCGGGCGGAATATTTGAAGGAATAGGCCTGCCCGTAGCCCACACGGCGCACAAGATCCAAAGTGTCCTGAAAGTCTTGGTCGGTTTCACCGGGGAAGCCAACGATGAAATCCCCAGACAAAAGCAAATCAGGTCGGGCGCTGCGGATGCGGTCGACCAAGGTAAAATAGCTGTCGCGCGTATGTTTGCGATTCATGGCTTTCAAGATGCGATCACTGCCCGATTGAACCGGAAGATGCAGATAAGGCATCAGCTTGTCACAGGTGCCATGGGCCTCAATCAGCGCATCATCCATGTCATTGGGATGGCTGGTGGTGAAACGAATGCGCTCCAGCTGGTCAATCTCTGACAATTGCCAGATCAAGCCGGCCAAACCGCCCGCGTGCCCGTGATAGGCATTCACATTCTGGCCGAGAAGTGTAATTTCGCGCACGCCCCGCGCCACCAAATCGGCGGCCTCTGTCATGACGCGCTCTGCGGGGCGGCTCACCTCAGCGCCACGCGTATAGGGCACAACGCAAAAGGCGCAAAATTTGTCACAGCCTTCCTGAACCGTCAAAAACGCGGTCGGACCCCGTTTCGCCTTGGGCCGGCTGGCGAGATGGTCAAATTTATCTTCCTCGGGAAAATCCGTGTCCAAAGCCCGCTTGCCACTTTGCACCCGCGCCTCCATCTGCGGCAATTTATGATAGGATTGCGGACCCACCACCAAATCAACCATCGGTTGCCGGCGGATAATTTCCGCTCCTTCCGCCTGTGCCACGCAGCCGGCGACGCCAATTTTCAAACTTGGCTTGGCGGCTTTCAACCCGCGAAATTTGCCCAATTCCGAATAGATTTTCTCGGCGGCCTTCTCACGAATGTGGCAGGTATTGAGCAAGATCATATCCGCATCATCGGCCGTATCTGTCTGCACATAGCCCTCGGCGCCCAGGGTCTCAGCCATCCGCTCACTGTCATAGACATTCATCTGACAGCCATAAGTCTTGATAAACAGCTTTTTCGTATCGGCCATGGTCAAATCCTTTTTCGGCGGGCATGCGTGCGGCGCTGATACCGCGTGAATTCCTCCCTTGCAATGCGTGTGAATTTCAGGGATTTTACCACGGAATTTTATTTAGGCAATTTCATGCAGTTCTCAACGCTAAAGATGTATTTAACCTGGGCCAAAGCCCATGCGCTCGAGGGTCCTTTTGCTTTTATATTTGCAAAAGACGATATTGAGCTGACCCATACCGTCGCCCATCATATCAAATTAGAGTTTCGTCAGACGGTGGTGCTGGCCGATGTTCCATTTACCCGGCCCGCAGATCTGCCTGCGGAAGTGGCCTTCATTGCGCGGGCGGCAAAATCTTCCTCTGATATCAGCCAAGAGATGAATGCCATCATCTCCGCCCTGCCTCAACAGTGGATTTATTGCGGTTACAATGGCGAGTATCTATTTTATCCATTTTGCGAATCCCGCAGTATTGGGGAGATCATCGCATTCAACACCGAAGAGCGCCGCAAGACGATCCCCACGACCGTGGTGGACCTCTATGCGGCAGATTTGGGACAAAGCCCACATGGGGTGGATGTCACAAGCGCCTATTTCGATCGGCTTGGGTATTACGCAGAAACGCGGCGGGATGACGAAGACAGGCCACTTGAGCAGCAACTCAATATCTATGGCATCTATGGCGGCTTGCGGTGGCGCTTTGAGGAGCATGTTCCGTGGCAAAAAAGGCGCATTGATCGCGTGGCTGTGTTTCAAAGTCAGCGCGGGTTGACCTTCCAGCCTGATTTCACCTTCAACCTGCCTGAGTTCAACACAATCTCCTGCCCTTGGCATCACAACCTAACCGCATCTGTCTGCTCGTTCCGAGCCGCCAAAGCTTTGCGTCACAATCCGGGCAGCCGCCATGCCATCTCCAGCTTTCTCTGGCCGGGATCGGAGCACTTTACTTGGCACTCACAGCAATTGATGGATCTGGGGTTTATGGAACCGGGGCAGTGGTTCTAGGCGCGGCTCTAAGATTTGCGGCGCAGCCGAATGACCACATCCACTTTGGCAATCTCCGCCCCCTCTGGTGCGCCGGGCAATGCTGAGATTTTCAATTGGTCCGCTGGGGCGTCCACCAACTCGGCACTGTCTTCCCAATAAAAATGTGGGTGATCCGACATATTCGTGTCAAAATAGCTTTTCGCACCATCTACGGTGATTTCACGCATCAAACCTGCATCACAAAAGGCGCGCAGAGTATTATAGACCGTGGCCAAAGAGACCTTATCGGCGTGATCATTGCTCGCAGCAAATAGGCTTTCGGCGGTCACATGGCGATTTTTACCGTCCCCAATCAAGCGCCGTGCCAAAATCACCCGCTGCCGCGTCGGGCGCAATCCGCCCTTCGCCAACCACTGGGCGACGATCCGATGAGTTTCAACCTGTGCTTTTGCGTGATCCATAGCGTTACTATGACGCCTTGAGACTAATTTTCAATGGCAAAAGTTCAAAATATCAGCCAGCATCGGCAAATCATCGGGGTCAGGCGACCTTGCCACATGCGGTCAGACGTATATAGAGCTGTAGTCAAAACCGTTACAATAAAACAGGAGCCCAATATGCCATCAGATTTTCCGACCTCTTTCGACAAAGACGGTCTTTTGAAATGCGCCCGTGGTGAGCTCTTCGGCCAAGGCAATGCGCAATTGCCCGAACCGCCGATGTTGATGATGGATCGCGTGACTGAGATCAGCAGCGACGGCGGCCTGAACGGCAAGGGGCATGTCATTGCGGAATTCGACATTCATCCGGAGCTTTGGTTTTTTAAATGCCACTTCCCAGGCGACCCGGTGATGCCAGGATGTCTGGGGCTGGATGCGCTGTGGCAATTGACCGGGTTCAATCTCGGCTGGCGTGGCATGCCGGGGCGCGGACGGGCTTTGGGCGTCGGCGAAGTAAAATTCACGGATATGGTCACGCCCGAGGTCAAGATGATCACCTATCATGTTGACTTCACGCGTGTCATAGATCGCAAGCTAAAGCTGGGCATGGCCGATGGCCGCATGTTCGCAGATGGCAAAGAAATTTATACAACTGCCAATATGAAAGTTGGCTTGTTCACCGATTAATCTAAGGGGATCACATGCGCCGTGTAGTCATCACAGGCCTGGGTATTGTCTCACCCATTGGCAATAATTTCGACGAAGTGACCGATGCGTTAAAAGCGGGTCGGTCAGGGATTGCTTTTGAACCAGAATATGCAGAGAACGGCTTTCGCAGCCGGGTTGCAGGCATTCCAAAAATCAATCCTGCCGATCATATTGATAAGCGCCACATGCGCTTTATGGGCACGGGTGCGGGCTATAACTATCTGGCGATGGAACAGGCGATTGCCGATTCCGGTCTTGAGGAGAATGAGGTCTCCAATGTCCGGACCGGGTTGATCATGGGCTCGGGTGGGCCGTCGACTGCAAATTTCCACGCGGCCTTTGACGTGGTGAAAAACCGGGGCGGACCAAAACGCATGGGCCCTTTCATGGTGACGCGCTGTATGAGCTCGGCCCATTCTGCTACTCTGGCCACGCCCTTCAAGATCAAGGGCTTGAATTATTCCATCACCTCCGCTTGCGCCACGTCCGCCCATTGCATCGGCAATGCGATGGAGCAAATTCAGCTCGGCAAACAAGATGTGGTCTTTGCGGGAGGGGGTGAAGAGGTGCATTGGTCCCTCTCCTGCCTGTTTGACGCGATGAATGCCATGTCCTCGAAATATAATGACACGCCCGAAACAGCGTCTCGCCCCTATGACGCCAATCGCGATGGGTTTGTGATCGCCGGCGGCGGCGGTGTCTTGGTGCTCGAGGAGTTGGAACACGCCAAAGCGCGCGGCGCGAAAATCTATGCAGAGCTGACCGGCTATGGCGCCACCTCTGACGGCGCCGATATGGTGGCCCCCTCGGGTGAAGGCGGCGAACGCTCCATGCGCCAAGCCCTGGCCATGTTGGATCCCGACCGAAAGGTGAGCTACATCAACGCTCATGGCACCTCTACCCCAGCCGGTGACGTTACCGAAGTGCAGGCCGTGCGTAATATCTTCGGTCAAGGCTCAACACCGCCGATCTCCTCGACGAAATCCTTGACAGGGCACTCTTTGGGCGCAACATCGGTTCATGAGGCCATCTACTCGCTCGCAATGATGCAAAATAACTTCATTTCTGCCTCCGCGAATGTGCAAGAACTCGATCCGGCGCTAGATGCTTCAGAAATTGTCACCACACGACAAGACAATGTGGATCTTGACACAATTCTTTCCAACAGCTTTGGCTTTGGTGGTACAAATGCGACCTTAATTATGAGCAAATTTAACGGATAAAATCATGGCAGAACTTCTTAAAGGAAAACGCGGTCTGATAACCGGCATTGCAAATGATCGCTCCATCGCTTGGGGCATCGCGGAGGCGATGAAAGCCGAAGGCGCGGAACTGGCCTTTGGCGTGCAAATGGATGTCTTTGGCGAGAAGGTCAAACCTTTGGCGGCCGATATGGGGGTGGATCTTGTGCTGGATTATAACGTGCAAGACGATGCCAGCACGCAAGCGGCCTTTGATACATTGGCAGATAAATGGGGCGGCCTGGATTTTGCGGTGCATGCCATCGCCTATTCCGACAAGAGCGAATTGACCGGACGCTTCATCAATACCAGCCGCGCAAATTTCAAAAATTCGCTGGAAATTTCGGCCTATTCCTTCATCGACATGGCCAAAAAAGCCGAACCTTTGATGAAAGACGGCGGCACTTTGATCACGCTGACCTATCAAGGCAGTCGCAAGGCCACCCCTTGGTATAACGTCATGGGTGTGGCAAAAGCGGCTCTGGAATCAGCGGTGGTCTATCTGGCCAATGATTTGGGTCCGCAAAAAATTCGCGTGAATGCGATTTCTCCCGGCCCGATGAAAACCCTCTCTGGCGCGGCCATTGGCGGTGCACGCAAGACCTTCCGCTTCACCGAAGCCAACACGCCCCTGCGCGCCAATGCCACCAAAGCCTCAATCGGCGGCACGGCGGTTTA
>JADHLF010000043.1 GCA_016780825.1 Planktomarina sp.
AAAGCCATGACCGCCTCTATCGCAACCCATTTCTGGACCCGTTACAATCCCATGAACTCAAGGCTGATATTGCCGTGCCAAAGGAGGTCTGACCATGGACCATACTCAACCCTATTCAGATGCCTATTTGCAGGGGATTTTGAAATCGGTCAAAACCATCGCCATGGTGGGCGCCAGCCCCGACAAAACCAAATTTAGCTATGGTGTTTTGCGGGTACTCAGTGAAACCGGCTACGACATGATCCCAGTCAATCCGCGCCCGGGCCTTGAGGAGATACGCAGCTTGAAAGTCTACCCAAGCCTTGCGGCGATAGATCGACCTGTGGATATGGTTGAAGTGTTTCGCCGTCCCGAAGATCTTATGGGTGTGACAAAAGAGGCAATCGCGATTGGCGCAAAAGTGCTTTGGGGGCAAATCGGTGTGGTAGATCACGAGGCGGCCCAGCTGGCAGAAGAGGCCGGGATGCAGGTTGTCATGGACAGATGCCCAAAAATCGAGCTGTTCCGGCCATTTTGGAAACCGAAATTGCACCTGACTATTTAGAGAAAAGCTGGCTGGGTCGGCAGGACTCGAACCTGCAGTCTACTGTACCAAAAACAGGTGCATTACCATTATGCTACGACCCACCAGCGAGGCAGGGGATACGCTGGAAGCGCGGACGTTTCAAGCCCTGAAATCGCAAAAATTTCTCGAAGGGCAATTGTCTTTGATTTTTCACAAATGGCTTTAAAATATCCCTTTGGTCAAACCTGTTCACGCAGGATGGACGCGGTGAGGGACATGATTAAGTAAACACCTCCGAAAATTAGGAAAGATAATAAGGTGCTTTCAAACTTGCGCGGATATGAGGGATCTTGAGGCCTTACCGGGGCGACAGAGGTGGCCAAATACCACGCTTGCCTGTCGGCCGCTACGCGGGCGGCCTCGACACTTTGAACCGCAGCTTGCACCATCATTTCGCGGGTTTGATAATCTGCTTCGGCGACGATCATCCGTGCGTTTTTACTGGCCATCGAATCTGCGCCGCCGGTGGTTTGGGTCAATTCAGCTTGCTTGGCATCAATGAGATCCTTGTTGATTCGAATGGAGGTTCTCAAAGCATTGACCCTTGAGGCGTTCGGCTGGGCATTTTCCAGATGGATGGCTAAGGTTTTCTCCATCTGATCGACCTCTTGCTCCAGAGTCATAATTTGCCGCTGTATAGAGGCCACGGCGGTTTTTGAATCAATCACTGCCAAATCTTGCTGCAAAGTGACAAGGCGGTCTAACGCTTCATTTCGGGCGATCTGGGCCTCTTCAAAACTTTCAATCGCGCCTTTCATCTGGTCATCGCGTAGGCGCTGGGTGATATTGCTCACGCGCTCTTCAGCATAGCGAATAAGCGCATTGGAAAACTCGACGCTGGCATCAGGCGAGGCCGCAATCACCTCCATATTCACCAAGCCTTCGGTGAGATCATAGCCGATTTTTACTGATTTTTTGAAAACTTTGAAGGCTTCCTCATTAGAGGCATCTGGCTTGAGACGCGCCAAAGGGTCAATGGCCGGGTCGCTGTAATGGGCAATAAAATCGTGATCTTCATCCAAGCGGATCATTGCTTCAATTGAGGTGAGATAGCTTTGCACGGAGCTGCCATCACTTAAACCGGATCCCCCCGCGCCAGAGATCATTCCCATCAATCCCCCCCCGCCTGAGGATTGTTCGCTATTTTGTTGAATCGTAAAGGCAGATTTTGTCGAATACATCGGGGTGGCCACCGTGTAAAAATACCAGCCCGCCAGAAGTGTCGGCAGGCCGACAAAAAAGGCCAAACGCAGACCCAATAGGGCCAGCTTTTTCTGGCGCCGGCGGATGATCGACTGTTGGATGCGCTCCACTTCACGCGCACGGCGCAACGCGGGGTCGTCCTCTGTAATCAGCGCGGGCAAGTTCTCAGATGCGCCGAGCCGTTGAGGCAATTGCGGCCGGCTGGCCCGGCCGGATTTGGCCATAGGTGGCGGGTTGCCACTGCTTTTTGGGGCGAGCTCCAGCAGGTTGGATCGCTGGAACGGATCAATTCCAGCTTGGCGCAAAAGACGCACGGCGTCAAAATCAGATGTCGCAGGCAAATCATGGCGCTGCGCGGTGCGTCGTGCCATGCGCAATTGGCGGCCTGTCAGCCCCTCTTTGCGAATCTCGTCAATATTGGTGCTGCCGATCGGAGCCTCAAGTGGTCTGGCAACCTCGTCGTCCAGGCTGGAGACGCTCGGCGCGGCGGTTTGGGGTGCAGTGGCCACAAGTTTCTCAAGCTCAGCCCCCCCCTCGCTCGCCCCGAGCGAGGCATCTACCGCTTCTAAAACATCCGGGCGCGGGACACGGAATTTTCTAGCTCTGAGTTTCGAAGTCATAGACCTGTCTCGCCTCTTCCAAAGTGTCAAATTGGATAAATTGCCCATCGCGCAAAACGGCGGCTTGGGTGGCAAATCGTTCCAGAGTTTCTGGTTGGTGACTGACGATCACAATGGTTGTCCGATCAATCCGTTCCTGCAATAAATCGCCAGCCTTTTTGTTGAACTCAACATCTGTAGAATTTGGCATGCCCTCATCGATCAAGTAGATGTCAAACTCCAAAGCCAGCATTAGGGCGAAGTTGAACCGGGCATTCATACCAGAGGAATAGGTCGCCATAGGCATGTCGAAATATTCATCAATATCCACCAGCCAGCGGCAGAAGGCCTCAATATAATCGGGGTCGAGGCTGTAAAGCCGTGCGATATAGCGGGCGTTTTCCTTGGCCGTGTGGCGCGGTGATGTGCCGCCCATGAAGCCGAGCGGAAAGGAGATATTGCAGCCCCGAATAATGCGCCCTTCATCCGGCTTTTCCAACCCGGCCATCATATTGATCAAGGTTGTTTTTCCGGTGCCGTTTGGGGCCAGAATTCCCAAGGATGTCCCCAATTCCACACGAAAAGACGCATTGTCCAAAATGACCTTGCGTTGGGTTCCAGTCCAAAAAGATTTGCTTACATTCAAGAATTCGAGCATCCGCTCAGTCCAATTTTTCTGTGAAAGTAACGTAACTCAATAAAATTAAGAAGGAATCAATAGGGGTTTTTTAGGAGTATATCAGTCGAATTGATAAATATAACGTCTTTTGTTGCACAGGCCCCAAAGCTGAAGAATTGGCTCCGGGGCGCCCGCGATGATGGTTGCGCCTAGAGGTCTTTGCGCTGAACTTTTGTCAATTTACCGACCACCAGCGAAATGCCCGCTGCGGCAAAAGACAAGAGTGCGCCCATTTTTGCGGCGTCTTGAACAGGTCCAGTTTCGAAGGCCACAACCGCGATGAACAAGGCCACAGTGAAGCCGATGGCGGCGATACAGCCGATGACAAATAGATCGATGATCCGCATTCCATTGGGCAGACCGAGGCGGAACGCCCGCGCGCCGAGCCATCCAAAGAGCAAAACACCGAAGGGTTTGCCAATCAACAGACCGGCCAAAACCAGCCATGTTGCCGCTCCCATAGCGCCAAATTCAACACCGGCATTCAGCAGCCCGAAAAAGAACAGCACCACTTCAACCGGGTGTTTCAGCAGATGTTCGCAGTGGTTTAAAAGATCGGTCAGGTATTGCTCTGCTTCGGAGAAAATACCGAAGGCGCGGTCTGCATGAGGGATAGCCGGAACGATGGGCAAGAGACCAAGAGAGGGATGTAAACCCGCGCGCATAAAGCCATACCAAGACAGACCAGCCGCCAGTAGATAGGGCCAAAAGCTGAGGGTGTTGCGCACCCAGGTCGAGGCAGGCCGCAGTTGCTTGCCCGCATCTAAACGGCGCGGCAGTATGTTAAACAGCAGATATACCGCCACAGCCGCGCCAACCGAGAGCATGAGCCAGATTGGAGCCAAATCCCCTTGCGGATAAAATACCGCCAAAATGATCAGCCCAGCGGCATCATCTGCGATGGCCAGAAGGAGCAAAAAGCGCACCGCCGGGTGTCCTGCACCAAAGACCAAGCGTCCCACCAAATAGGAAAAAGCGATGTCTGTTGCGGTCGGGATGGCCCAGCCATTGGCCACGGCATCATAGGTATCCGATCCCATGAGGGCAGCCAGCACCAGATAGACCGAGACCGGCCCCAACATGCCGCCCAAGGTGGCGAAGAGGGGTGTTGCCGCTTTTTTTCCACGCAATGATCCATTCTTGAGAATGACGGCTTCCCAAACCTCCTTTGCCGCAATGGCAAAAAAGAAGGCCATGAGCATATCATTGACCAGATAGTGCAGGCTCAGAACCTTGAGACTGCCGCCGCCGCCAAATTCAGCGTAGCCCGTGCCAAAGCTCTTGGCCCAATAGCTATAGTCTAAACCTACATGATCATTGAACAAAAGCGGAAATTCGACAAAGTGATGGTAACTGCTTGGATTTATATTCGCCCAAAGCAATGCGATAATTGCTCCGGAAATCAGTAAGATTGAGTAGTTTGCGATAAAATTCCAAACACGGTACATAAATAAGCGCTCCACTGATTGCGTGTGATTGGAGATAGTTTACCCGATGCGGACGAGCAACCACAATGGCGAAGTTTTTTCGCAAATTGCGCAGTGTCGCCTGTGTGAAGCGCAGTTTTCCCGCGGAGTTTCAGGGCATAGGCCGCGGCCTGTGGTCTGGGCGGCGCCAGAGGCAAAAATAATGATCGCCGGCCAAGCGCCCGGGCTTCGGGTCCACCGCTCCGGTCGCCCATTCGATGACCGTTCGGGCCAGCGGCTGCGTCAGTGGATGGGCCTGAGCGACGCGGAGTTTTATGATCAAAATCTCTGTGCGATCTTGCCTATGGCCTTTTGCTTTCCCGGGTATAATGCCGCCGGTCATGACCTCGCGCCGCCTGCGCTCTGCGCCGAAACCTGGCGCGATCGGGCCCTAAAGGCCCTGCCGCAAGTTTCCTTGACCCTGCTGGTTGGCAGCTATGCCCAGGCTTGGCATTTGCGCGATGGCTTGCGGGTGAATGACCGATTGCGCAACTGGCGCGCCTATGGTGAGAACAGCTTTGTCTTGCCGCATCCCTCATGGCGTAATACGGCATGGATCAAACGCAACCCTTGGTTTGAAACTGAGCTTATTCCAGCGCTGCAGGCGCGGATTGGCCAGATCAGAAAGATGGCCTATGACCCCGCTTGAACGCACGATTGTGATGCTCCAAGCCGCGCCGGAAGATCCCGCGCGCTTTTCCGCTGTGCTGGAACGCCTCTGTGATGCGGAGGTGTTTTTGGCGCTTGAGGCGGAAGCATCCGATGAAAATGTCACGCCCAAAACTGTCGAACGGGGCGGGCAAAGCTATGTTGCAATCTTTGACACGGAATTGCGTCTGGCTGAGGCGGTGGGCGGCACGGCCGATTACCTGTCAGTGTCTGGCCGGGCATTGGTGCAAATGCTGGTCGGGCAGGACACAGGGATTGCGCTCAATCCCGGTGCATCGGCCATTGGCTATCTGTTCGAACGCGAAACCCTTGACTGGCTGGCGCGGTCTTTGGATGAGCGTCCCAATGAGATGGACCAGAGCATTGCCGAAATTACTGCACCGCCCGCTTTTTCGCCCAAGGCGCTTGAGGCGCTTTCGGTAAAACTCACGGCCGCGCAGGGTTTGGCAGAATTCGCCTGTTTGGTGCAAGCCCGCGATGCCTCTGGGCTCAAAAATCCACTCATCTGCTTTGTGGGAGAATTTCCCGCAGCCCAGGCTGATTTGGCGAAATTGATACAAGAATATTTGCAGTTTTCCCAATTGGAAGCCGCGCCTTGGGATGTGTCTTATCTCTTGCCCGATCACCCTATGGTTGCGCAATTTGTTAAAATTGGCTTGCGGTTTGATCTGCCCATGCCCGAAGCCGCACCAGAACGCCCCGCGCCGGGCAGCACGCCGGGTCAGCCGCCCATCTTGCGATAATAAGGCGGCGGCTCAATAGCCGGCTGTACGGTCGACCACATGCACAAACGGCGCGCCTGTTTCTCCGCGCGCAATGTTTTCGACCAAAACCTCAGCGGCTGTGGCTGGGCGGGTGCCAGAGGCGATATGCGGTGTGACGGTGACATTTGGCAGGTGCCAATAGGGATGGTCTTGCGGCAAGGGTTCCACGCGAAATACATCCAAACAAGCCGCTGAAATATGCCCCTGCTCAAGCGCGGCCAAAAGGGCTGTGTCGTCAATCAACGGCCCGCGGCCCGGGTTAATGATTATAGAGCCGCGCGGCATCTGTGCGAGGGTTTGCGCGTTGATCACATGTTCGGATTCAGGGGTGTCGGGCAAAAGCAAAATCAGAATTTCTGCGCTCTGCAATGCGGCCTGAAGCCCGCCTGGGCCGTGGTGGCAGGTCAGACCGCTGATTTTCTTCGGTCGCCGGGACCAGCCGCTCACGGGAAACTGAAGCGCCGACAAGGCCGCCGCACAGGCCTGGCCCAAGGCTCCCAAGCCCAGAATTGTGACTGGGCGATCCTTTGCCAAGGGAGGGTGGACTTCGCGCCAAATGTGATTTGGATTGACGATATGCTGGTCCATCCCCAGGTGATAGCGCAGCGTATGGCCGACGACCCATTCGACCATGCCTTGACGAAGGCCGCTGTCGACCATGCGGCATAGGGGCTGCGTCAGGCTGGCATTGCCGACAATTTTCTCCACTCCGGCCCAAAGACTTAGCACCGCTTTGCAGCGGGTATAGGGGGTGAAATCTTGGAGGGTGCTGCTGGGCGCATAGACCACATAATCGACCTCCGCCGGCGGACAGTCTGTTGTCACATGTGCAGGGAGTCCCCGCTGTGCCAAACCCTGGCGCAATGGCGCCTCATAGAGTTCAAATTGCTCTGGGCGGGCGGCGAATAGGATATTTATCATTTGAATTTTGGCCTTGGACGGTGAACATGGGCGCTTTGCATCAAACCAAAGCCGAGCAGTAAGATCAGCATAGCAGATCCGCCATAGCTCACCAATGGCAAGGGCACGCCGACAACGGGCGCCAGCCCCATGACCATGGCCATATTTACCGCAAAAAATAAAAAGAAGGTGATGCCAATGCCGAGAGTCAATAGGGCGGAGAAGCGGTCTTTATTGCTGAGGGCCGAGGCAATACAGGCCAGAACCACCAAAGTGTAGAGGCCCAAAAGCGAGATTGAACCGATGAACCCGAATTCTTCGGATAGGGTGGTAAAGATGAAATCCGTATGTTTTTCAGGCAAAAAGTTGAGCCGCGATTGGGTGCCCTGCATCAAGCCCCGCCCAGTCCAACCTCCCGAACCGAGAGCGATTTTCGCCTGGGTGATGTGATAACCGGCGCCCAATGGGTCCCGATCTGGATTTAAAAATGTGTCAATCCGGCTGTATTGATAGTCTTTGAGCAATTGCCAGCCGGTGCCACGGGTTTGAAATACGGCAACAACAAGACCAATACCGCTGCTGATGATCGTTGCAAAATAAGCCCAATGCACCCCGGCCAGAAACATGATCGCGCCGCCGCCCATGATCAACAACAATGAGGTGCCAAGATCAGGTTGTCGGAGCACTAAAAACACCGGGATTAAAATCAAGAGCGCGGGCAGCAAGACCCAAAATGGCTGCGAAATTTGGTTGCGGGGCAACCAATCATAATAGGCAGCCAGCACCAGAACCAAAGCAATTTTCATCACCTCGGAGGGTTGCAGGCGCATGAAGCCAAGATCGATCCATCTTTGGGCCCCCATGCCGGTTGTGCCGACGAATTCCACCGCGATGAGCAAGAGTATCGCCAGGCAATAGGCCGGGAAAGAAATGTTGCGCCAAAACCAAATCGGCACCATCGCCACCACAAAAAGTCCGATCATTCCCAAGAAGAAACGCAGCATTTGAGGTTGTGCCCAGCGGTCAATTTGACCGCCAGCGACCGAGTAAAGCATAACAAATCCCACGCCAGAAATCGCTGTCAGGAGGATCAAAATTGGCCAATTGAGCGCCAGGATTTTTCGAAATCCGACGGGCACGGCGGCCAGGTTATGCTCAAGATAGCTCATGTTTGCACCTGTCCTTTTCTGTCCAGCGTGCTCCAATCAAAGAGTTTTGGGGCCAATTGCTCTTGCTCTTGTTTGACCTGCGCTTTGACGCCCGCGGGATAGTGGTTCAGCTCTGGCATTTGGCCGGTCAAAGCAAACAATGTAATGTCGCGCGCGATTGGGGCGGCTGTGGCGCTGCCGCCACCGCCGTGCTCCACCACAACTGCAACGGCAACTTTGGGATTGTCATAGGGGGCATAGTCGACAAAGAGCGCGTGGTCGCGCTTGTCCCAAGGTAGATCCTCATTGCTGATCACCCCGGTCAATCGCTCCTCTGCCGTGATGCGCCGCACCTGGGCTGTTCCGGTCTTGCCGGCCATTTGGAGCTCGGGGCTGACAATGCGCTTGCTATAGGCTGTGCCTTTTTTGGTGTTGGTCACGGCAAACATCGCCCGTTGCACCACCTTCAGATGTGCGGGATCTACATCCAAAGGAGCGCCAGTCCCCAATGGCATGGCCGTTTCGTCGATGGAGTGCACCAATCTGGGCTGCACCGCCCGCCCGGTTCCCAATCGCGCCGCCATGATGGCCAATTGCAGGGGCGAGGCCAATACATAGCCCTGCCCGATAGAGGCATTGACCGTGTCGCCGAGCAGCCAGGTTTTGCCGAAAGATTTTTCTTTCCACTCCCGCGTTGGAGTGACGCCCCGGCCTACCGCACTCAGCGGCAGATCGTGATATTCGCCCAAGCCAAACCGGCGGGCCATGGCGGAAATTTTGTCGATACCAACTTTTTGGCTTATGGAATAGAAAAAGACATCGCAGCTCTGCGCGATACTGTCTTCAACATTTAAACTGCCATGACCTTGCCGTTTCCAGCAGTGGAAACGATTGTTGGAAATCTCGAAATGCCCGGGGCAAAAAACCGTATCATCTGGGCTCAATACCCCATCTTCCAAGGCGGCGAGGGCCGTGATCATCTTGAAGGTCGAGGCCGGCGAATAGGTGCCTTGCACCGCTTTGGCGCGCAGCGGACCAAAAACATCATCACGCAGGGCATTGTAATTTTTGCTCGATATGCCGCGCACAAAGAGATTTGGATCAAAGGTCGGGCTTGACGCCACCGCCAAGAGATCTCCGGTGGCGCAATCAATCACCACGGCGGAGGCAGACAACCCATCCATCCGCGCCAAAGCGTAGTTTTGGATCTTACTGTCGATGGTGAGCTTGACAGTGGCGCCTGGCTGGCCTTCGGCGCGTTCCAATTCGCGCATCACCCGACCGACGGCATTCACTTCAATGCGCTGGTGTCCCGCAGAGCCGCGCAGCCTGTGCTCCATCTGCGCCTCAACCCCGGTTTTGCCGACCTGAAACCGCGGGATTTGTAACAGCGGATCGGGATCCTCTGTGCGCGATAGATAATGATCGCTCACCGGGCCGACATAGCCCACCACATGGGCCAAATTTTCCTTTTGTGGATAGATCCGAGACAATCCGACGTCCGTTAAGAGCCCAGGTAGGGCCGGGGCATTGGCCGCCACGCGTGCGAAATCATCCCAATTGAGATTTTCGGTGATGGTCACCGGCACAAAGGCACTGCGGCGCGATAATTCTCTGCGGGCTTTTTCCAGATCACTTGGGGTGATCGCAATCAGCTTTTGCAATTGCGTCAAAACTTGATCGACATCTTCGGTGTCTTCACGAACCAGCAATATCCGATAGTTGGGTACATTGCTGGCAACTGGCCGCCCATCTCGGTCAAACATAATGCCGCGTGCCGGGGGCAAGAGCCGCATGTTGATGCGATTTTCTTCTGCCAAAAGCCGGAATTTTTCGGCCTCCTGAACCTGGAGATACCGCATGCGTGCGCCCAGAGCCGTGATCACACTCAGCTGCAAGGCACCGACCAGAAGGGTCCGCCGAGACAGTTTTTGGGCTGAGTTTATGATCTCATTGGGATTGTATTTCATCGCGTGGTCCTCGGCGCGCTCGGGTGCAAGGTCTGCGTGAGAGCGAAGCGCAACATGAGGCGGAAGAGCCATTTACAGATCGGATAGATCAATATGCTCAACAGCACTTGGACAATATATTGTTTCACATCCGGAACCGGTAAAAATGTGAACATTAACGCGAAATAATGGACCAAAAAGCTCACCCCCATCACCAAGGATACAATGAACCATTCATAAAGAAACAGAACTTCCTTTCGGCCACGCGTCCGCATGCGCAGGAAAATGGAGGCGCAGAGCACGATCAAGGTCCAGAGGCCGGGGGGGCTTTGTAAAATGGCATCCGCAAACAAAAAGGCCAGGGTGATGAGGATCGGGCTCATGACATCCGGGCGCCGTATGATCCAGGCAAAGGTGATGGCGAGCGGCACATCTGCTGGGGCAAAGGGATAGGGCAGGCTTTGCAGCGGAAGAGTTTGCACCAAAACCACCAGCGCAACAATCGCAAGATAGGTCAGTTGCAGGCGAAAGACGCGCAGAGGAGGATCTTGCATCATGGCTCCCCCCGTGGCTCAGGCAGTTGCACCCCGACCAGATCACCCGCGGTTGGGATGGCTTCGCGGGGTTGGTGACGCACCACGCGTAGGAATTCGAGCCTTTGCATATCGGCCGCCAATCGCACGCGAAGCCGTCCAGATTGGGTTTGGGTGACCTGGCCGACCAAAAGGCCCGATGGAAAGACCCCGCCATCCCCTGAGGTCACCACGCGATCCCCCGGTCGGACGGTTTCGGGGGTTTCCAAGAATTCCAATGGTGGACGGCTGGTGTTGTCGCCAACAATCATAGCGCGCTGTCCGTTGGATTCGATTGAGACCGCAATGCGGCTCGAGGTGTCTGTGAGTAAAATCACCCGTGAGGTCCGCTCCCCCACGCCAGCAATACGGCCCACCAGGCCGATGCCATCAATGGCTGCCCATCCGTCCACAATCCCATCGCGTCGCCCGACATTGAGCAATACCGTCTGGCGGAACGGGCTGCCACTGTCGGCCAGAACCACACCGGTGATTTTTGTGAACTTTGGATCGAGCCGCACATTGTTCAGATCCAGCAACCGCGCGTTCTCCTGCTCGCGTTGGAGCGCCGCTTCTTTCCAGGCCTTCATCTGCTGCAACTCGCGCCGCAGCTCTTGGTTTTGCTGATAGATCCGCGTGTAACTGCGCGCTGAGCGCAGGATGTTGGCCGCCGAGGTCACCGGGGCCATCATGGCGGAGAAATTGGGGATGACGCGATCGGTGATTTCCATGCGCAGCCGCTCGATGCGCGGACTGTCAATGCGCCAGAGCAGAAAGAGCCCAAGAAGCATAACGACCAAAGCGCCCAGCATCAGCCGACCAAGGGCCGTTGAATAGCGATCTGGCGTGTTACGATCCCGTGCCATAAGCTCCCCTAAGGGTTGAGCGGTTAACGTTTAACTATCGTAGTCAATAACATGGGCGAGCTGTTTTTCATATTCCAAAGCCTTACCCGTGCCAAGCGCGACGCAGTTGAGGCTTTCCTCTGCAACCGAGACAGCCAGGCCGGTCTGTTCGCGCAGCGCGAAGTCCAATTCGCCCAGCAAAGCCCCACCACCGGTGAGCATGACGCCCCGGTCTACGATATCGGCGGCCAAATCTGGCGGGGTGGCCTCCAATGCGGTCATCACGGCTTCGCAAATTTGTTGCACCGGTTCGGCCAGGGCCTCGGCCACTTGTGCCTGGCTGATTTCGGTTTCTTTGGGCACGCCATTGAGCAGGTCACGCCCACGAATAGCCATGGCAGCACCGCGGCCGTCATCAGGCATGCGCGCGGTTCCGATTGTGGTTTTAATCCGCTCTGCGGTGGCTTCTCCAACCAAAAGGTTATGCTGGCGGCGAAGATAGCTGATAATGGCCTCATCCATCCGGTCACCACCGACGCGCGCCGAGCGGGCATAGACGATATCTGCCAATGACATAACCGCCACCTCTGTTGTTCCGCCGCCGATATCGACGACCATAGAGCCCGTGGGATCCGTGATGGGCATGCCGGCACCAATGGCCGCTGCAATCGGCTCTGCGATCAAGCCGGCCCGGCGCGCCCCAGCTGAAAGGACAGATTGACGGATGGCGCGTTTTTCCACCGGAGTGGCTCCATGGGGTACGCAGACGATGATTTTGGGTTTGGAAAAGGTGGTGCGCTTGTGAACTTTGCGGATGAAATGCTTGATCATTTCTTCGGCTACGTCAAAATCAGCAATGACCCCATCGCG
Organism: Planktomarina sp.; assembly: GCA_016780825.1. Lineage (GTDB taxonomy): Bacteria > Pseudomonadota > Alphaproteobacteria > Rhodobacterales > Rhodobacteraceae > Planktomarina. Next base: position 12,230 of record JADHLF010000043.1, read on the forward strand.
CATCGGGCGAATGGCTTGAATGGAGCCCGGGGTCCGGCCAAGCATGAGCTTGGCATCTTCGCCAAAGGCCAGCGCTTTTTTCTGACCATCCTTGACTTGATAGGCCACGACGGAGGGTTCGTTTAAAACGATTCCCTTGCCGCGCACATAGACCAGAGTATTGGCTGTGCCCAAATCAATCGCCATATCTGAAGAAAAGAGACCACCAAGTCCAAACATCCGCAACGCCCCATAGGTATGAACCTAAGCCAACTCAGGCTTAGAATTTTCCCATCTATAGGGTTTAGGCGACGTCTTTCCAAGGCCTTGTAGGGTGGTTTTCACCCTACAAGCCGTCAAATTGGAGAAATGGGCGGGGATCAGCCGGCGTCTTTATAGGAAACCGATTTCAAGTCCTCGCCTGGGGCTGATTTTTCGCGCCTCACGATCAAGCGGTTTAAGGCGTTGATATAGGCTTTGGCTGAGGCCACCACCGTATCCGTATCTGCCGATTGCCCCGTTGCGATCTTGCCATCTTCCTCCATCCGCACGCTGACGGTGGCCTGCGCATCGGTGCCTTCGGTCACCGCATTCACTTGATAAAGCTGCAAATGCGCCGCGTGAGGGTAGAGCTCTTTGACTGCCTTAAAGGTTGCATCGACCGGGCCGTCACCGATGGCGGTGACGCTGTGCACAACCCCATCAATGGACAACTCTAAGCTCGCCTCCTGCGGGCCCTGCGTGCCGCAGATTACGCGCAAGGATTTGAGGTGGAGGTGATCGGATTGCTCGTCGGCCATGTCTGCCCGAACCAAGGCCAGTAGATCTTCGTCAAACACTTCCTTTTTGCGATCCGCCAGATCTTTGAAGCGCACAAAGACGTCGTTCAATTGATTGTCTGCCAAATCAATGCCCAAATCTTTGAGCTTGGAACGCAATGCGGCGCGGCCGGAATGTTTGCCCATGACCAAGTTGGTCTCGCTCAAACCTACATCTTCAGGACGCATGATCTCAAAGGTCTCGGCATTTTTGAGCATGCCATCTTGGTGAATTCCGCTCTCATGGGCAAAGGCATTTTTGCCGACGATGGCTTTGTTAAACTGCACTGCAAAGCCTGACACTGTGGCCACGCGGCGGCTGATGGCCATGATTTTTGTGCTGTCGATCTGCGTGCGATAGGGCATGATGTCGTTGCGAACCTTCATGGCCATCACAACCTCTTCAAGAGCCGTGTTGCCAGCGCGCTCTCCCAAGCCATTGATCGTACATTCTATTTGACGCGCACCCGCATCCACAGCAGCCAAGGAATTGGCGGTGGCCATGCCCAGATCGTTGTGGCAATGGGTGGCAAAAATCACGTCTGAGGCGCCAGGCACATCCCTAATCAAACGTCCAATCAGCTCTGCGCTTTCGCGCGGCGCAGTATAGCCGACCGTGTCGGGAATGTTAATCGTGCTTGCGCCGGCCTTAATGGCGATTTCAATGGTGCGGCAGAGGTAGTCATATTCCGTGCGTGTGGCATCCATTGGCGACCATTGCACATTGTCGCAGAGATTGCGGGCATGGGTGACCGTTTCGTGAATGCGCTCGGCCATTTCATCTTGGGTCAGGTTCGGAATGGCACGGTGCAAGGGGGATGTGCCAATAAATGTATGAATTCGGGGTTGGGCCGCATGGCGCACGGCCTCGGCACAGCGATCAATATCCTTGAAATTGGCACGGGCAAGCCCGCAGATCACCGCGTTTTTGCTGCGTTTGGCAATGTCGCTGACGGCCTTGAAATCCCCTTCCGAGGCGATTGGAAATCCAGCTTCAATGATATCGACGCCCATATCATCAAGCATTTCGGCCAATTCAAGCTTTTCGGAATGGGTCATGGTTGCGCCGGGGCTTTGTTCACCGTCACGCAAAGTGGTGTCGAAAATATATACACGATCTTGGGTCATAGGACTGTTCTTCTGCTAGGATTTTGGAAGGTTTCGGCGCTGGGCTTAGGTGAGCGTCCCGCGCCGAAAAGCACGCTCAGCCTAGGCTAAGTGTTAGAAGGAGGAGTTGCTCAATCATATGGTCCATGGCCCTAGGTATACCTGTGATTTTCCAAATGGGAAGTGGAAAAATATGTTAAAACCTGATGCGCAGGCGCAAATTGTGGCAAAATGCGGCCCTGTGGTGGCCCTATGGATGATGCGCCCTACCTCTGAGACATGAAACGGATTTTGATCATCGGGGCCTCGGGGGCCATTGGAATGGCACTGGCTGAGAGCTACCACAGCAAAGGGTGGCACTGTGCGGCTCTGTCGCGCAAAGCGCAGGGGTTGGATTTTACACAAGAGCAAACCATCGCCCCCGCATTGGCCACTCTCAAGGGTCCATTTGAGACGATTGTCATCGCCACCGGCGCCCTGACGCTGGACGGGGTTGGGCCAGAAAAGACCATTCGGGCCGTGAAAGCGCAGACAATGGCGGCACAGATGCAGGTCAACGCCATTGGGCCAGCGCTCGTCCTGGCCCAGATTGGCGCTTTGCTGCCGCGGGATCGACCGGCCCGGGTTGCGGTGCTCTCAGCGCGGGTGGGATCGATTGGCGACAACCGGCTTGGCGGGTGGATTTCCTATCGCGCGGCCAAGGCGGCGCTCAATCAAATTGTGCGCACCTCTGCGATTGAATTGGCCCGCAGTCATCCGCAGCTGTGCTGCTTTGCGCTGCATCCTGGCACGGTCGACACACCGCTAACGCGTCCCTTTTCGGCCAAATATGATGCGCGCCCCCCACAAGAGGCGGCTGCCCGGCTGCAGGACGTGATTGAGGCGCGCGGGGCGCATGAGACCGGACAGTTTTTCGATCAAAACGGATGTCGCGTGCCCTGGTGACTGGCTGTGGGTGTCATTCAGACGGGCTGGCCGCCGCGTCGGGCGCTGGTGCCGTGGTCTCTGCCGGTTGCAAAACCCCGTTTTCCCAAATGCCGCTGGCAACCCCTCCGGTGGCATAGCGCATTGTGCCCTTGCCCTGACGGCGCCCGTTGACAAAGCTGCCTGTGTAGACATCCCCATTGGCATAGGTGGCGGTGCCCTTGCCGTGGATTTCCCCCTCCAGCCATTCGCCAGTGTAGCTAAATCCATCGGTCATTTTGATATAGCCTTCGCCGGAGCGCTGCCCTTCAACAAAACCACCGACATAGGTTGTACCGTCGCGATATCGCGCTTGCCCTGCGCCGTGGCGCTTGCCATCTTTCCAATTGCCCTCATAGCGATAACTGTCGGCAAAGGTCATAATGCCATAGCCATGATTCTGAGCATTTTTAAAGCTGCCTTCATAGACGAGGCCATTGGGGTAGGTTGCTTTTCCAGCCCCGTCGATGATCCCAGCTTTCCAATTGCCCTCATAAGTTGAGCCATCTGGATAGGTGATTTTGCCGATCCCTTCGGGCAAATCATCCACGAAGGCGCCAACATAGACCGATCCATCCGGGTAGCGCACCTCACCGCGTCCAGAAATTTTGCCATTCTGCCAACTGCCTGAATAGCGATAGCCATCGGCGGCGAGAAATGTGCCATTGCCATGGCGGCGGTCTTTGTGGAATTGACCTTCGTAAAGGTCGCCATTTGCGTAGACGACCTTGCCACGCCCCTCGCGCTTACCATCTTGCAAAATGCCCGTAAAAACATCGCCATTGGCATGGGTGAGGGTGCTCTCTCCGTTGATTTTGCCGTTGGTCCAATTGCCCTCATAAGTGACCCCATCGGGCATGGTCAAAATGCCGGCCCCAGAGCGCTCGCCCGCCTCTATCGAGCCTTGGTAGACCGCCCCATCCGAATAGATGATGGTGCCGCTGCCCTGTTTTTCGCCGTCCACCCAATTGCCCTCATAGCGATATCCGCTGTCAGAGGTGAGAATGCCCTGGCCGTGGTGTTTGGTGTCGCGAAACTCCCCTTCATAGCGCAACCCGTTGGCATAAACCGCAACGCCGCGCCCGTCGATTTTGCCGGCCACCCAGCTGCCTTCATAGGTGCCCCCATCGGCATAGGTTATGCGGCCGTCTCCATGGGGCTTCCCATTAGAAAATGCCCCCACATAGACTGACCCATCGGGAAAGGTTGCCTCACCTTGGCCAGAGATTTCACCATTTTCCCAATTGCCGGTGTATTTATACCCAGACGGGAGGCTGTAGGTGCCTTGCCCGTGTTGGCGGCCGTTTTTGAACGTGCCCTCATAAAAGCCACCGTCTTCATATTGTTTTGACTGGATTGTGGCGGTCTGCGCCTGGGCCAGGCTGCTGAGCAGCAGGGTCACTGTGACCAATAGGAGATGTGAGATCTTCTTATTCATTGAAGTTTTAACCTCTTGGACAATGGCTCAGCCTTGGACTGACTCTATTTTTATCCATCGCAGAGTAGTAAACCTCACCCGCGAGGGCAATGTCTTTCCACATTTGCCGTGCGATTGGGCTTTTGCTTCGGCGGATGTCTGATAGATAAGGCATGGGTTTGACAGGATTGAGCAAGCAGATGACACAGAGATTTAGGTTGACCATGGCGCAGCTCAACGCATCAGTGGGTGATCTTGCTGGCAATGCGGCACAGGCGCGGGAGGCTTGGACTGCGGCCAAAGCCGCGGGCGCCGATATGGTTATGTTGCCAGAGATGTTTGTCACCGGCTATCAGGTGCAAGATTTGGTGCTTAAACCCGCTTTCACCCGCGATGCGATGGCGCAAATTCAAGCCCTGGCGCAGGCCTGTGCTGAGGGGCCGGCCATGGGGATTGGTGGGCCGTTTCGCGATCAGGCGGGTCTTTATAATGCCTATTATATTCTGGCAGGTGGCCAGATTCAAACGGTAGTCAAGAAACATATTTTGCCCAATGATGACGTGTTCGACGAAAAACGCCTCTATCAATCTGCGGATATCTCAGGGCCTTACCGTGTCGGCAACCTGCGGATTGGTACGCCGATTTGCGAGGATGCGTGGCATGCGGATGTCCCGGAGGCTTTGGTCGAATCTGGCGCAGAGGTGCTTTTTGTGCCCAATGGCTCGCCCTATGCGCGCGGAAAAATGGATGTGCGCATGGCGCATATGGTTGCGCGGGTGGTCGAAACGGGGCTGCCACTGGTCTATGTAAATATGGTTGGCGGTCAGGACGATCAGGTCTTTGACGGCGGATCATTCGTGCTCAACCCCGGTGGTGCTCTGGCCATGTCTTTGCCTGTGTTTGAATGCGGCCTGGCCCATGTGGACTTTGAGCTGACCGGCGAAGGCTGGCGGGCTGTGCCGGGCCCATTGGCCCATTGGCCGGATGCTTTTGAGCAAGATTACCATGCAATGGTGCTGTCACTGCGCGATTACATGCGCAAAACTGGGTTCTCATCGGCGGTCTTGGGTCTCTCGGGGGGAATCGATTCGGCCATTGTTGCTACGATTGCCGCCGATGCGCTGGGGTCGCAAAATGTGCATTGCGTGATGTTGCCTTCGGAATTTACCAGCCAGGCGTCGCTTCAGGACGCCGCCTCTGTGGCGCAAGCGCTGGGCGCGCCTTTGCGAACTCTGCCCATCACTGGCCCGCAAGCGGCGATCACCGACAGTTTGGCGCCGATTTTTGCCGGCCGGTCTGCGGATTTAACGGAGGAAAATATCCAATCGCGCCTGCGCGGCCTGCTGTTGATGTCTCTGTCCAATAAATTTGGGCATATGCTGCTGACCACAGGCAATAAATCGGAGGTCGCGGTCGGCTATGCGACCATCTATGGCGATATGGCGGGCGGATATAATCCGATTAAGGATCTGTATAAGACGCGGGTGTTTGACATCTGCCGGTGGCGCAACGCGCATCACCGGGACTGGATGATGGGACCGGAGGGTGTGGTCATTGATCCGCGTATCATCGACAAAGCCCCCAGCGCCGAGCTGCGCGCGGATCAAAAAGATGAAGACAGCCTGCCACCCTATCCGGTGCTTGATGGCATCTTGAAGATGTTGGTGGATGATGAGGCCTCTGTGTCTGATTGCATCGCGGCCGGGTTTGACCGCGAAACCGTCAAAAAAATAGAGCATTTGATTTATGTGAGCGAATATAAGCGCTTCCAATCCGCGCCGGGAACACGCCTGTCGTCGCGGGCGTTTTGGTTGGATCGGCGCTATCCCATAGCCAATCGCTGGCGCGATCACAGCAAATAGAGGCGCACGGGCATATCTGGACATCTCCTGCGGGCTAAGTGTAAAGACAGCGCAACAGGAGAACCCCATGACAACCACTCGTTTTGCCCCTTCGCCTACGGGCTATCTTCACATCGGCAACCTGCGCACGGCGCTGTTTAACTATCTTATCGCGCGTCAGGCGGGCGGAGAGTTTATTCTGCGGATCGATGACACAGATCTCGAGCGCTCCAAGGCGGAATATGTTGAGGAGATCAAACGCGATCTGGACTGGCTGGGCCTGCATTGGGACCGCATCGAGCATCAATCGGCCCGGTTTGACCGCTATGCTGAAGTGGCCGATCAGCTGCGTGATCAAGGACTGTTTTATGAATGTTTTGAGACGCCCGTTGAATTGGATCTCAAGCGCAAAAAACAACTGAATATGGGCAAGCCTCCGGTTTATGACCGCTCGGCACTGGCGCTGTCAGAGGCGGAGCGTGCGGCGCTGCGTGCAGAACGCAAGGGCCACTGGCGCTTTAAGCTCGATCAATCGCGGATTGAATGGCATGATGGGATTCTGGGCGATCTGTCGATTGATGCCGCCTCGGTGAGCGATCCGGTGCTGATCCGCGGCGATGGGCAGGTGCTCTATACGCTGGCCTCCATCTGCGATGACACGGATATGGGCGTGACCTATGTGGTGCGCGGGTCAGACCATGTGACCAACACCGCGACACAGATCCAGATGATCCGCGCCATTGGCGGCTCAGTGCCTAATTTTGCCCACCATTCTTTGTTAACGGGCCCCAAGGGGGAAGGCCTGTCAAAACGTTTGGGGTCATTGGCGCTGCGGGATATGCGGGCCGCAGGTGTTCAGCCGATGGCAGTCTTGAGCCATTTGGCGCGTCTGGGATCCTCCGATCCGGTGGAGCTGCGCGGCTCAATGGAAGAGATCATCGCGGGTTTTGAGCTGACGAACTTTGGCTCGGCTCCGACGAAATTTGACGAGGCTGATTTGATGCCTCTGACGGCAAAATATTTGCAAGGGCTTGAGCTGGAGGGCGTTGCTGCGGATGTGGCGGCCATCGGCGTGCCGGCCGAGATGGCAGAGGCGTTCTGGCAGGTCACCCGCGGCAATATAACGACCGTACATGATCTCGCCGGCTGGTGGGATTTAATCCAAAATGGCGCCACCCCGTTGATTGATGCCGAAGATCAGGAGTTTGTATCGCAGGCTTTGTCTATGCTGCCCGCCGGCCCGTTTGATTCCGGCACTTGGGGTGCTTGGACCTCGGCGGTCAAAGAGGCCACCGGGCGCAAGGGTAAAGCTCTGTTTATGCCTCTGCGCAAAGCCTTGACGGGCCTGTCACATGGCCCGGATATGGGCGCTCTTATGCCGCTTTTGCAGAAAATTCCGCAGCGGTAGCTTTTACCCCATTGGCATGAATTGCCCATGCCCAAGCCGCCCCTTACATGTCGGGCGCGATGAAAAGGGCCAATCTCAGGGAGGCGGATTAAAACCGCAGCTTAGATTGGCCCTAAATCATATTATTGTGCTTGCAAATCGGTCGCAGCTTCACGGCCGTTGCGGCCGGTTTCGACTTCAAAGCTAACTTTCTGGTTGTCTTTCAAACCGTCGAGACCCGCGCGTTGTACAGCTGTGATGTGCACAAACACATCCTCGCCGCCATTGTCCGGTGCAATAAAGCCATAACCTTTGTCTGCGTTAAACCATTTTACGGTGCCAGTAGCCATCCCGTTTACTCCATTTTACAGTACTGCCCACGGTATTGCGGCAGGTCGGCGTCAGTCAATTCATGTCGAGGACTGTGGCCTTGTAAGCAAAACAGTTG
>JADHLF010000044.1 GCA_016780825.1 Planktomarina sp.
GCAGGAAAGTTTTGGCATTTGCGCTGATTTGGCATCGGTGGCTTGATTGACGCTGGCCCGTGCAGCGCCTATTCAGGCGCCAGATCAGCGGCCGAGGAACACATGAGCACTCCAAAATCATTCCAAGAGATAATTTTGCGCCTTCAAACCTATTGGGCCGCGCAGGGCTGCGCTATTTTGCAACCCTATGACATGGAGGTGGGAGCGGGCACGTTTCACCCGGCCACCACGCTGCGGGCTTTGGGCTCTAAACCCTGGGCCGCGGCCTATGTGCAGCCGTCGCGCCGGCCAACTGATGGGCGTTACGGGGAAAATCCAAACCGCTTGCAGCACTATTACCAATATCAAGTGCTCATCAAACCCAGTCCGCCAAATTTGCAGGAGCTTTATCTGGGCAGCCTCAAAGCCATTGGCATTGATATGGCCCTGCATGATATCCGCTTTGTCGAAGACGATTGGGAGAGCCCGACCTTGGGGGCTTGGGGTCTGGGCTGGGAAGTATGGTGTGACGGAATGGAAGTGTCGCAGTTTACCTATTTCCAGCAGGTTGGCGGCCATGACTGCCACCCAATTTCTGGGGAGCTGACCTATGGTCTGGAGCGTTTGGCAATGTATGTGTTGGGCGTAGATCACGTGATGGATATGCCCTTCAATGATCCTTCGGCCCCTATCGCGCTGTCCTATGGGGATATTTTTCGCCAAACTGAGGAAGAATACGCCCGCTGGAACTTCGATGTGGCCAATACAGAGGTCTTGCTGCGCCAGTTTCAAGAGGCTGAGGCAGAATGCGAGACCATTTTGGCGCAAGAGGCGATTGACCCCAAAACCGGCAAGCGCATCATCATGGCTCATCCGGCCTATGATCAATGCATCAAAGCCAGCCATATGTTTAACCTTCTGGATGCACGCGGTGTGATTTCTGTCACCGAGCGGCAGGCCTATATTGGCCGCGTTCGGAGTTTGGCGACAAAATGCGCCAATGCCTTCGTGCAGACTTCAGCAGCGGGAGCGGCCTGATGGCTGTCAGTGGAAAAGTGATCAGCGGCGGAATTTTGGGAATAACAGCAGCCTTTGGGATTGGCGTCTATTATGCGCAGGTCTATGGCTATTATGAAACCTTCTCGCAGGGGGAGGTGGCCTTAACCTCAATCGTCAGCGGTGAGCCAACACGCATTCCGATAACGGAGTTTGAGGGCATTGACGCAGACAGCAGCCCAATCCGCTATCGCGCCTGTTTCAAAACACCGTTGAGCACGGCCATGCTCACCGAAACATTCACCACGCTGGAGCGCTCAGAGCCGCGCAATGCACCGGAGTGGTTTGGGTGTTTTGATGCGGCCCAAATCGCCGCTGACATCGACGCCGGCATTACAACCGCCTATCTGGGCGCGGCGAATTTCGAGTTTGGGATCGACCGGATTGTGGCAATTTACGATGACGGGCGCGGCTATGTTTGGCATCAAATCAACGATTGCGGCGACAAACTTTATGACGGTTCACAGGCTTCTGACGACTGCCCGGAAAGGGATCAATAATGGCGGATCTTCTCATTGAACTTTTTTCGGAAGAAATACCGGCAGGTTTGCAAGCCCCTGCGGCTGAGAACCTCAAGAAACTGTTGACCCATGGCATGGTCGAGGCTGGCTTGACCTATGCCAACGCTTCAGCCTTTCACACAGCGCGGCGACTGACCTTGGTGGTGGAAGGTTTGCTTGACGCCAGCCCGACGGTGCAAGAAGAGCATAAGGGTCCGAAAGTCGGCGCGCCAGAGCAGGCGATCAGTGGATTTTTGCGTGGTGCGGGTCTGTCGATGGATGACCTGGAGGTGCGCGACGACAAAAAAGGTCAGGTCTATTTTGCCAAGATCACCAAGCCCGGGCGCCCCGCTGCTGAGATTGTGGCAGAGGTGTTAGAGGCAACTATTCGGACGTTCCCTTGGCCAAAATCGATGCGCTGGGGCTCAGGGAGTCTGCGCTGGGTGCGGCCTTTGCAGTCGATCCTATGTATCTTGTCCAATGAGGCGGAAGTCTCGGTTGTCCCTCTTGAAGTCGACGGCATTAAATCTGGAAACCAGACCCGCGGTCATCGTTTCATGGCGCCAGATGCCTTTGCGGTGCGCAGTTTTGAGGATTACGAAACCAAGCTGAAACGTGCTAAGGTGATCCTGCGGGCTGAGGAGCGCCAAGCGGCAATTTGGCAGGAAGCCGAGACCCAGGCCTTTGCGCTGGGCCATTGCGTGGTGGAAGATGCCGGCTTGTTGGCTGAGGTGGCAGGACTCGTGGAATGGCCGGTTGTTCTGATGGGTCAAATTGATGAGGAATTTTTGGATCTGCCCCCAGAGGTTTTGAAAACCTCAATGAAAGAACATCAAAAATTTTTCTCGGTCGAAAATCCGAAAACTGGCCGCATTGAGCGCTTTGTCACTGTGGCCAATATCGAGGCGGCCGATCAGGGCGCTACGATATTGAAGGGCAATCAAAAGGTGTTGGCTGCGCGTCTTGCCGATGCAAAATTCTTTTGGGAGAATGATCTGCGAGAGGCCAAAGCAGGCATGGGAAACTGGCAGGCTTCTTTGGAAAACGTCACCTTTCACAACAAGCTGGGAAGCCAGGCCGCGCGAATCAAGCGTATTGCAGCATTGGCCCGTGACTTGGCACCCATTGTGGGCGCTGATTCGGATGTGGCAGAGCAGGCCGCTTTGGTGGCGAAGGCGGATTTGAGCTCAGAAATGGTCTATGAATTTCCGGAATTGCAGGGGCTCATGGGGCGCTATTATGCCGAAAAAGCGGGCATGTCGGCTGATATTGCGGCGGCCTGTGAGGCGCATTACTCGCCACTTGGGCCTTCTGACGATGTGCCGACAGCGCCGGTTTCCGTCGCTGTGGCGCTGGCCGATAAGCTTGACACTTTAACCGGGTTTTGGGCGATTGATGAAAAGCCGACGGGCTCGAAAGATCCGTTTGCTTTGCGCCGCGCCGCCTTGGGGGTGATCCGCTTGATTTTGGACAATCACCTCACTTTGCCCTTAGCGGAGCGCCTGGCCGCTGCCGATGCGGGGGCTGGAGCCGCGGATTTGCTCGGGTTTTTCCAAGATCGCCTCAAAACCTACCTGCGTGACCGGGGCATTCGCCATGACGTGATCGATGCCTGCAGTGCCATGCCGCAAAGTGACGATCTGGCGCTTTTGGTCAAGCGGGCTGAGGCCCTGCAAGGGGCGCTGGCCACCGATGATGGCGAAAACCTGATTCAGGGTTTCAAACGCGCCAATAATATCTTGAGCCAAGCTGAAGAGAAGGATGGTGTCGAATATAGCTTTGGCGCCGATCTGAAGTATGCGGAAAACGAAGCGGAGAAGGTGCTCTTCGCGGCGTTAGACGAGGCGGATCAGAAAATTCAGCAGGCCATGGCAGCTCAAGATTTTGCCACCGCTATGGCCGCTATGGCCACATTGCGCGGTCCGATCGACGGGTTTTTCGAAGCGGTAAAGATCAATGCGGACAGTGCATTGGTCCGTCGCAATCGGCTGAACCTTTTGAGCCGGATTCGCGCAATCTGCCTGTCGGTTGCTGATTTGACCAAAGTTGAAGGCTGACATGTGCCTCTTGCACTACGCAGTTAAGGGCTTATGCTGCAGCGGAACATGAGGATGCCGCAGTGCAGAACGATCAAACTTTTGCCCCCGTTGTATTGGTCACCAATACAGCCCCAATGACCGCCCCCGCCTATGGTGGGCGGGCCAAATGCGCGCAGCGCCTGATCCGGCTGGATATGCCGGTTCCCACAACAGTAGCCCTTTCTTTTGCGGCGGTGCACGAATTGGCGCAGGGCCATGTTTTGGATCTTGGCTTGGTCTTGCCTCATTTCGGCGCGTCGCCCTTGCTCTCGGTGCGGCCGTCTTCTGGCAGCCCCGATTGGGGCGGGCCGGGTGCGATTTTGAACATCGGCATGAATGATGAGAAATTTTCGGAGCTCTGCGAAAGCCACGGTGAAACGGCGGCCGCCACCCTCTATCTGCGGTTTATCAACGCCTATGCGACCCATGTGGCGCGGCTGGATCCAGATGCTTTCGATGATCCGGAAACGCCGACCGCGGGCGATGTGATCAAGGCTTTGACCACCTATTGCGACGAGGCTGATGAGCCCTTCCCGCAGGAGGTGGATGTGCAATTGGCCCATGTGTTGCGCTCTATGGCCCGGGCTTGGGAAGGCACCAGTGCCCGGCTTTTGCGCCAGGCGAAGGGTGCACCCGCGGATGCGGGGCTCGGGCTTGTCGTGCAGGCCATGGCCATTGGGGTTGGGCGCGGTGAATGTGGCTCGGGTGTGATACAATTTGCCTCTTCCGACACGGGCCTGCCAGAAATTCATGGGCGCTACCTGCGGCAATCTCAGGCGCGGGAGGCTTTGGATCGTCAGGTTGGGTCTTTGTATCTGACCAAAGATCCGCGCGGCCCGTCCTTTGAGGAAACTTGCCCCGAGGCTTTCAAACAGCTTTTGGACTATTCAGTCTTGGCCCGGCAGCGCCTGCGTGAAGAGATGCAAATTGAGTTTACGCTCGAGAGTGGCAAGCTGGCTATTTTGGATGCGGTGCGTATCGTGCGATCTTCAAGCGCAGCGGTGCATATTGCCGTGGACCTGGCCCGCGATGGGATCATCCCGCGCGAAGACGCCCTTATGCGGGTTGACCCAAAGGCTTTGTCTGAACTTTTGCACCGGCAAGTGGCACCCAATGCACCGCGCACTGTGCTGGCCAAGGGCATTGCCGCAAGCCCGGGGGCGGCGACTGGAAAGATCGTCTTCACAGCCTCCGACGCGCAAGCCAGCGCCGCGCGCGGCGAGGCGGCTGTATTGGTCCGGCGTGAAACCGGTCCTGAAGATATTCGCGGCATGCATTCTGTGGTCGCGGTTCTCACCGAACGTGGCGGGGTCACGAGCCACGCCGCGGTGATCGGGCGCGGTCTTGGTTTGCCCTGTGTGGTGGGCGCCTCGGATATGAGCATCGACGGGCAGAAGAAAACGATCATTGGCCGCAACCAACAAATTTTGCGCGAAGGGGATGTCATCACTGTCGATGGCACCCATGGCGAAGTATTGGTGGGGCATGTCGAGACCGTAGAAGCCGGTCTCAACACCGCTGTGACAACTTTACTGGGCTGGGCGGATGAGCTGCGCGATATCGGGATCAGAGCCAATGCGGATACGCCGCGTGATGCGCAGACGGCCAAAAACTTTATGGCTGATGGAATTGGCCTGTGCCGTAGTGAGCATATGTTCTTTGAAGCCGATCGCTTGACTGTGATGCGGGAGATGATTTTCGCGGAAAACGAAGGGGACCGCGCCGCCTCATTGGAACGGCTCTTGCCAATGCAACGGGCCGATTTTACAGAATTATTCCAAATAATGGAGGGGCGCCCGGTTTGCATTCGGTTGCTTGATCCGCCATTGCACGAGTTTTTGCCGGCCGATCGTAGCGGCTTGCGCGATTTGGCCGAAGCCCTCAATCTGCCCCTATCGCGGGTGACCGAAAGGGTGGAGCAATTGTCGGAATACAACCCGATGCTCGGTCTACGCGGGGTGCGGCTTGGCATCACGGTTCCCGAAATTTATGAGATGCAGGCGCGGGCGATATTTGAAGCGGCGATCGACAGTGGCGTTGATGCCTCGCCAGAAATCATGATTCCTTTGGTGTCGGCCTGCCGCGAGGTGGAATTGGTCAAAGCGCGCATTGATGCCGCCGCCGCCGCCGTGCGGGTCAAGCGCGGGCAAAGCTTTAGCTATTCGCTTGGGGTCATGGTCGAAACCCCGCGTGCGGCTTTGCGGGCTGGAGAAATTGCCGCCTATTCGCAATTTTTGAGCTTTGGCACCAATGATTTGACACAGATGACCTATGGGTTGTCGCGCGATGATGCAGGGCGGTTTATGTCCTCTTATGTGCAGCAGGGCGTCTATGAGGAAGATCCGTTTCACCGCCTAGACAAAGAAGGTGTTGGCGAATTGCTGACGCTTGGTGCAGAGCGTGGCCGGGCGGCGCGACCTGAAGTGGTTCTGTCGATCTGTGGTGAGCACGGCGGCGATCCAGAGGCGATTGCCTTTATCCGCCAATGTGGGTTTAACTATGTGTCCTGCTCGCCATTCCGTGTGCCCGTCGCCCGTCTGGCCGCAGCGCAATGTGCCATTGCGGATAAGATAAAGAATTGATTTTGATATAGTTTGCAAGCGCATTTGGCGTAAATTCAGCACCAGCTAGACGAAGCTCTGATATTTGAGTAAAGACGCCCGAAGTCTTGGGAGTGGTATCAATGGGGTTCAGAGCGTTTCGCACCCTTGTCATGTCAATTGGTTTCGGGTTGGTTTTGCCGGCTTTTGCCCTGCAGCCAGCCACCGCCAGTGATCTATCCTCTGCATTTCCGCCGGAGGCGTTAAAGGGTGCGTTGCGCCATGAAAACGCTATGGCGTCGGCGATTTCTTTGGGTCGGGTCGCGGTTTTGACCTCCCCGCGTCCTGAAGAGCGTCCAGAGGGATCTAAAGTGCGATATTCCGGCCGCTGGCTGCGCAGTTTGGCAAAGCCGACAGGCGGCAAGCAATGGGCTTGCTTGGCGGAAGCGATATATTTCGAGGCCCGCGGGGAAGAGGTTGAAGGGCAATTTGCAGTGGCGGAAGTGATTCTCAATCGCGTCGACAGCCCAAAGTTTCCAAACAGCATTTGCAAAGTGGTGCGCCAAGGCACGGGGCGCAAACATGCGTGCCAATTTAGTTATAATTGTGATGGTAAGTTGGAATATATCGCCAATGGGGAAGCCTATGATCAAGCCAAACGCGTTGCTCGGGTATCGATGGACCGCAAGACACGGCCTTTGACAAAAGGGGCCACCTATTATCACGCCACTTTTGTTTCCCCGTCTTGGGCGCGGAGTTTTCAGCATGTGACCACAATCGGGGTACACAAATTCTATAAACCCGTTAGACGCGTTGCTGAGAATTAATATCTGCGCGATGCCCGACGGGGCCAGTGGACAGGGCAAGAGGCCGAAAATGACCGATGATGATCTCAAACATGCTTTTGCTCATCCCTCCGCGCGGTCAGAGGCGACAGCCGAGGCGCCTTTTGACAGGATTTCGGTGCGCGATTACATTCTCACCGTTGAAATTGGTGCGTTTCAAGCGGAGCGCGGCACCACGCAACGCATTCGGTTTGATGTCGTGGTGGAAGTGCAGCCCTTGAGCGATGAGATCGACGATGATGTGGATCGCATTCTGTCTTATGATCGGGTCACAGAGGCCATAGAAGCGGCCTTGTCTGAAGAGCGGCTGAATCTGCTGGAAACTTTGGCTGAACGTGTTGCAGAACGCATTTTGCTCGCGCCACAAGCGCAGAGGGTCTTTGTGCGGATTGAAAAGCTGGATCGCGGGCCCGGCAATTTGGGTGTGGAGATTGTACGCTCCAAGTCGCGCCTCTTTGATGCGAACCTTCGGGGGCTGGAAGAGACGCCGCATCCGATTGTTTTGTTTTTGGCAAATACTGTGATTGAGGAGGGGCATTTGGAGGCTTGGCTCTCTGCGGCTGAACACAACGCCCGCCCGGTGATTATATGCGTCGGCATGCCCGAGGCCGGAGCGCCGCAGGTGGCATCGCATCGCATGGTTCAGCGCCGCATTGATCTGTTGGCGATTGAACAAAATGCTTGGATTTTTGCCAGCCACGATCCGCGATGCGTGGTTGTGGGCAGCAAGACAGAATTGGACTGGGGCATGCGCCACGATCAGATCAGCCTCTGGGCGCCGTCGAAGATCGTCTTGGACGCGGTTGATGGCCCACCAACCGATATGGTCGATATTTCTGCTCTGGTCGAATGGTTTGCGCAAGAAATGCAGGCCGCGCAGCTGGTGTTTGTCGGCGCAACTCCGACCGGAAATTTGCCGATTGCCTGCCAGGCTCAGGCAGATTTGGCACTGTTATGACGTTTTATTATCGGCCTTTGGTCGAAGAGAAGGGCACGCATGTGCTTGCGGGGGGCTGGTGTCGGTTTTCCAGGGTTGAAGTTCTGTCGCGGAACCGGCGGGCGGAGCTCATATCTGCCGATGAGGTCCCGCAAGACATATTGCACCGTCTCACCTCTGCGCGTTCTGATTTGGGCACAAAAGCAAGCGCAGCGCCGCAGGTCATGGGTATTTTAAACACGACGCCAGATAGTTTTTCCGATGGCGGGCAATTTGACAGCCGCGCAAGCGCGCGCGCCCATGCGGTGCGCTTGCTGCAAGAGGGTGCGGATATCATTGATATTGGGGGCGAGAGTACCCGGCCCGGCGCCGATCTGGTGGATCTGGAGGAAGAGATTTCCCGAACAAAGCCCGCCATTCTTGATCTGCGGCAGGTGTCGTCTTTGCCTTTGTCCATTGATACGCGCAAAGCGCCTGTGGCGGCGGCGGCCTTGGAGGCGGGCGTTGATTGGATCAATGATGTCTCCGCTTTGACCTTTGACAGTGAGATGGCGCAGGTGGCGGCCCGCAGTGGCGCGCCAGTGTGCATGATGCACGCACCCAGTGATCCCAAAACGATGCAGCAAAAGGCGCAATATGAAAATGTTGTGCTCGATGTATATGATTATTTGGCCGCAAGGATGGAGTTTGCGCTGTCACAGGGCATTTTGCGGCAAAATATTATTGTCGATCCCGGCATCGGGTTTGGGAAAACCTTGGAGCATAATTTGGCGCTGTTGCGCGGCCTTGCGGTCTTCCACGGCTTAGGGTGTCCTGTTCTCTTGGGCGCGTCCCGTAAGCGCTTTATTGGCACGATTTCTGGCGCGGAGCAAGCCCAGGAGCGCATGGCCGGCTCTGTTGCGGTGGCCTTGGCCGCCGCTGGGCAAGGCGCGCAGATCTTGCGTGTGCATGACGTGCGCGAAACGGTTCAGGCGCTTAAGCTGTGGGCGGCTGTCCGCGGTTGAAGATGCGGCGCAAGACATTCGCTTGAATAATCGCCACCCCCAGCAAGATCAAAGCCAGAGCGACAAAGAGTGTCGCCGGGAGGGTTTCCCCCAGAAAGACGCTGCCAGCGAGTACGGACCAAACCGGGACTTGGTAATTTGTCAGTGTCATGAATGATGGACCGGCGCTGCGGATTACGGCAACTTTGATGATAAAGGCCAATGCGGTGGGAATGAGACCCAGATAGCCGATGGCGAGTAGACCCGAGATGCTGGGCGGGCTAGGCGGGCCTTCGACGAGCAGGGCGATTGGCAGGAGGACCACAGAGGCCAAAATGAGAGAGCCGGTGGAGAGTGCCAGCTCATTGATTGGCGGACATTGCCGCGTGGCGATCGAACCGCATGCATAGCAGAAAGCTGCGGCCACACAGGCAAAACGCGCCAGCGTTTCCAGGGGGCCTTCTGCCAAGCCAAGCCCGCTTGTGCCGATCAGGAGCACTGCGCCGACAAAGCCAACGCCAAAGCCGATGAGTTTGCGTAGAAAAATCCGCTCGCCCGGCACAAAAAAATGTGCCAGCGGCAAAACGAAAATTGGCAGCGCCGCCATGGTCATGCCGGCGAAGGCGGAGGGCACATGCTGTTGGCCCCAACTGAGCAGTGCGAAGGGAATTGCGCTGGACAGCAGCCCAACCAAAAGGACAATGCGCCAGAGGGCGATAGCTTTGACGCTGGGCAAAGCAATGCCGCGCCAACGCATCAGGCCATAGAGCGCGATGGCACCAATAGTGATCCGCCCCGCTGCAAGGGTCAAAGGTTCGAAATCCCGCAGCGCGATGCGCACCACCATAAAGGCGCTGCCCCAAATCATTGCGATGAAGGCAATGCGAAGCCAGTTGATCACTCCTGGAGCTGTCATGCGCGCGCTTTCATGGAAGGCAAAAGAAAAGGGGCCCGGCCAGTTGCGCCGCGCCCCCAAGGTCTAATATGAGCCTGAGCCCATCACAAGATTAGTTCTTGGATTTATCGACCATTTTACCAGCAGAAATCCAAGGCATCATGGCGCGCAGTTTCTCGCCTGTGGCTTCGATTTGGTGCTCATCATTGATGCGGCGCGTGGCTTTGAATGAGGGCTGTCCAACAGCGTTTTCAGCCATGAAGTCACGCACGAATTTGCCATTTTGGATGTCGGTTAGAACCGCTTTCATCTTGGCTTTGGTTTCGTCGTAAGGCAAGATTCGTGGACCAGAGACATATTCGCCATATTCCGCAGTGTTGGAAATGGAGTAGTTCATGTTGGCAATGCCGCCTTCATAAATCAGGTCCACAATCAATTTCACTTCGTGCAGACATTCGAAATAAGCCATTTCTGGCGCATAGCCCGCTTCGACCAAAGTTTCAAAACCCATGCGGATCAGCTCAACCAATCCGCCGCAAAGAACCGCTTGTTCACCAAAGAGATCGGTTTCGCATTCTTCCCGGAAGTTGGTTTCGATGATGCCTGAGCGGCCGCCGCCGATGGCGGAGCAATAGGACAGGCCGATTTCCAAGGCTTTGCCAGAGGCGTCTTTGTCCACGGCAACCAGGCAGGGCACGCCGCCGCCCTTGGTGTATTCGCCGCGCACGGTGTGGCCTGGGCCCTTTGGTGCCATCATGATGACGTCGATGCCTTCTTTTGGCTCAATCAGGCCAAAATGCACGTTCAAACCGTGGGCAAATGCAATCGCAGCGCCTTCACGGATATTGTCATGGACATATTTTTTGTAAGTTTCGGCCTGCAATTCATCGGGCATGGTGAACATGATGACATCAGCCCAAGCGGCGGCTTCGGCAATGCCCATGGTTGTCAGGCCTTCGCCTTCGGCTTTTGCTATAGAGGCAGAGCCTTCACGCAGCGCCACCACCAAGTTTTTGGCTCCGCTGTCGCGCAGGTTCAACGCGTGGGCATGGCCTTGGCTGCCGTAGCCGAGGATGGCGACTTTCTTGTCTTTGATCAAATTCACATCGCAATCGCGATCATAGTAAACGCGCATTTTGGCGTCCTTTCATGGTTGGGTGTTCTGGAGCGTGTCTATCAGTTTGAGCGGTATGAGGAAGGATATATTTTGCCAAACTATGAGGTAATATGAACGTTTTAATTCCTAATTTTTTAATATATGAAAATTTCATGCTTAATGATCTTGATCGACGTATTTTGCGGTTTTTACAATCAGACCCCGCAGCACCGCTGTCGGAGCTGGCGGAACGCTGCCAATCACAGCCGGCCACGGTGACGCGCCGGTTGGATCGGTTAAAGGGGGAGGGCGTGTTGCGGGGTGTGCACGCGGTGATTGATTGGGCGGCTTTGGGGTATGGGGTTGAAGTCAGCCTCCGCTTTACTTTGGACAAAACTCATTCGAAGGCATTTGACGAATTTCTGGCGGCAGCACGTCGGATCAAACAGGTGATTGCCATACAAACCTTTTCCGGCCGCGTGGATGTGCGTCTTTCGGTGATCGCCAAAGACATGCCGGATTATCAAAAACTATATCGCAGTGAGATTCTCAATCTGCCTCATATCGCCGAGCTGGAAGCTCTGATGCATGTGGCGACGCTGAAAACCGCGGAAGCTCTGCCGATATGAGTGCTTGGGATGACAAGGATTTTGCGCTTCTGCGGGCTTTGTCGCGGGATGTCACCCAATCGGCAGGGGCATTGGGCCGTCAATTGGGACTGAGCCAGCCGGCCACCTGGCGGCGCATCAAGCGTTTGCAGGCCGCGGGTGTTTTGGCCGGTCGTCGGGTGGATCTCAATGTCGAGGCATTGGGTTTCGGCGTTACAGTCTTTTTGGGCGTAAAGCTGGCCACGCGCGGGCAGGTCAGCCTAGAGGATTTCGAACGTGCGGTGACGGCCATCCCGGAGGTGCAAACCGTTCAGCATGTGCTGGGGCGTTATGATTACCGCC
The DNA here is from genome assembly GCA_016780825.1 of Planktomarina sp. Taxonomy (GTDB): domain Bacteria; phylum Pseudomonadota; class Alphaproteobacteria; order Rhodobacterales; family Rhodobacteraceae; genus Planktomarina. The sequence continues at coordinate 11,860 of JADHLF010000044.1, forward strand.
TGCGGGTTGTCGCGCGCGATATTTCGGACTTCGAACGGGTTCTGCGCCACCGGATCATGACCGTGCGCGGTATCGGCGATGTGGAGGCCAATGTGCTTTTGAGTGAAGAGCGGCTGCTTGGCCCGCTTTAGCTGCATACCAAAATAGACCGTGCATCCTGTGACCAAGGTTTTATAATGTGCCAACCCTATAGGAGATGCCCACATGACCGCTTTGCTCGATACCGTAGATCCAGATGGCCTGCTTGAATATTCTGTCGTGTTTACAGATCGCTCGCTCAATCACATGAGCGCAAAATTTCAGGGAGTGATGCGTGATATCTCATCCATTCTCAAAGAGGTGTATTCTGCGGATGGCGTTGCAGTGATTCCCGGCGGCGGCACCTATGGGATGGAAGCGGTCGCGCGGCAGATTGCCGTGGGCAAAAATGTTATGGTGCTGCGCAATGGGTGGTTTTCCTATCGCTGGACCCAGATTTTTGAAGCCGGCTCCATTCCTGCCAGCGAAACCGTTATGAAGGCTCGGCGTGTAGGCAATGGCGCGCAGGCGGCCTTTGCCCCGGCACCGATAGATGAGGTCGTGGCCAAGATTTTGTCCGATCAACCTGATGTAGTCTTCGCGCCGCATGTCGAGACCTCTGCGGGTTTGATCTTGCCGGATGACTACCTCAAGGCGGTCTCGGACGCGGTGCATAGTTATGGCGGATTGTTTGTTCTGGATTGTATCGCCTCGGGCTGTGCTTGGGTCGACATGCGCGCCGTGGGCGTTGATTTCTTGATTTCCGCACCTCAAAAGGGGTGGTCTGCCTCTCCATCTGCGGGCTTGGTGATGTTGTCTGAGGCCGGTATCGCAGCGGTGAAGGCCAGCCAGTCCAACAGCTTTGCTGTGGATCTGGGCAAGTGGTTGTCCATTATGGAGACCTATGAGGCCGGTGGTCATGCCTATCACGCCACAATGCCAACCGATGCTTTGACCGGATTTCGCGATACAATGCTGGAAACCAAAGACTACGGTTTTGGCAAATTGGCCGATGCACAATGGGAACAAGGCAACCGCGTGCGCGCCGCCTTGGCAGAGCGTGGCATCGCCTCCGTCGCTGCGGATGGATTTGGTGCGCCGGGTGTCGTTGTGAGTTTCGCAAGCAGCCCGGAGCTTCAATCTGGCAAACCTTTTGCCGCGCTCGGAATGCAGATCGCGGCCGGCGTGCCGCTGCAATGCGACGAGGGCCCAGACTATCGCAGCTTCCGTCTTGGATTGTTTGGCCTTGATAAGCTCTACGATGTGGACGCCAGCGTGGCGCGGTTAGAGAAGGCTTTGGATCAAGTCTTCGCCGCCTAAATTGGCCTAGCGGAGGCCCAGCCCCAATTGCATGAGCTGGTGGCGTAGGGGCGTGATCCGGTGGATCGCGTCCAAGCCCAGCGCTCTGGCCCGGGCGGCGATGGGCCCCTCGGCCTTAGAGGCGCGGTTCAAGGCCCCAACACCGAGCACCCGTGACTGCGCAATTGGCCGGCGGGCTTGATGGTAACGTTTGAGCATGTGAGTTTCGCCAATCTGCTCCGGTGCGGCCTTTGCAAGATCAACAAGTGCCTCAATATCTCCCAGGCTTAGGTTCAAGCCCTGAGCGCCAATTGGTGGCACCACATGGGCGGCCTCTGCAATGAAAGCGGTGCGCTCGGCAAAAAAATGATCCGACAATTGGCTGATGATCGGCCAAGCTGTGCGTGCAGTGATCACCTCCAGCGGCCCCAAGACACCGGCAGACCGCTCTGTGATGGCAGAGTTAAAGGCCTGTTCCGGTAGGGATTGCATCTCCTTTATCGCGCTGACGCGGTCCATCCAGACCACAGCAGAGGAGGGTTTGCCATTGAAATCGGGCAGGGGCACCAAGGTGAAAGGCCCGCCCGCCTTATGAACCTCTGTCGAGATATTTTCATGTGGCATGTCGTGGTTCACCGCAAAACTTAACGCCAATTGACCAAAATCGGTGCGTTTCGTGCGGACCTTGGCGGCGCGCCGAATGGGGCTGTCTCGGCCATCGGCCGCAATCAGCATTTTGCAAAAGACATGTTCTGAAGAGCTCAGAGTGACGCGGGCTTCGGTACTGCGCGTTTGACTGCCGATTGTCGAAACACCGGGTTGAAAGTTGACATTCGGCAGGGCGTCCAGCCGTGCCAAAAGCCCCTCGCGCATGTCCCAATTGCCAAGGTTCCAGCCAAATGGCGCGTCTGAAATATCGGCCGCGTTGAAATCTTTACGGACCAAGCTCTCCCCGGCCGCATCCACAATGCGCATGATTTGAAGGGGTGCGCTGCGCTCTGCCACCAAAGACCAAAGACCGATTTTCTGCAAAAAAGCTTGCGCGGGTTGCAAATAGGCGGTGGTGCGCAGATCGGCGCCTTGGTTGGTCCGGTCGGTGACAGGTGCCATGGGGTCGACGCAAAGCACCTCAAACCCTGCCTCGCCAAAAGCAACAGCGGCGGTCAGCCCGGCGATGCCGCCGCCAGAGATGATAATGTCTTTATATTTGCCCATGCGAAACACGTAATCCGCCGCTTGGCTTTGAAAAGCAAGCTGCGACCAATTGTGACAAGAAGGTCTCCAAATCCTGATGCGTGGTGTCGACATAATCAGGTGAGGCGCTGTCTGGAGAGATATAGACCGTCCGCATCCCAAGGCCTGCGGGCACCTGCAAATTTCGGGAATCGTCCTCAAACATGGCGGCGGACTGCGGGGTCACTGCCGCGCGCGCAAAGACCTCGGCGAAGGCCTCAGCATGGGGTTTGGGGCGATAACTTGCGTGCTCAATCCCGTAGACCGCCTCAAAATTCTGCTCCAAGCCACGCGCTTGCAATACGCGGCGGGCATAGGGTTCTGTGCCATTGGTATAGACGATTTTTCGTCCCGGCAGGGCCGCAATCAGCGATGACAGCTCTTCTGAATGGGGCAATGGTGAAAAATCTATGTCATGGACAAAATGCAAAAACGCCTCGGGTGGCATGGCGTGTTGGTCCATCATGCCCGCTAGGGTTGTTCCATGGCTGCGCCAATACTGCGCGCGGAACACATCTGCCTCTTCAAGACTAACATTCAGAAAATCAGAGACAAAAAGGCGCATTTTCTCTTCAATCTGATCAAAAAGCCGTACCTTGGGCGGGTAAAGCGTATTGTCGAGATCAAAGATCCAAGTGTCGATATGGGAAAACTGGGCATAATCCATGCGGCAATTGGTACCAAATAGCGCGGCAGGTTCAATGCCGAAACGCTTGCGAGGCGCGGCCAGCTCGCCCATAGTTGGTAAAAGGATCGATAAGGAGCCTATTTATGCTAGAAACATCTGCATCCCGACCCGTTCAAGGGGACGCTTATGGATTGATTTTGGAGGCGATTGACGTGGGCATCTACAAGCCCGGCAGCCGCTTGGTGGAAAGCGAACTGGCCGAACGTTTTGGCGTGTCACGCACACCGATCCGCGAGGCGTTGCAAAGGCTGGAGACGCAGAGCCTTTTGACCCGTGATGGCCGGAGTTTGATTGTGGCCTCTTTGGATCACAACGAAATGGCTGAGCTCTATGTGGTGCGCACAGAGCTTGAGGGGCTGGCGGCACGTTTGGCGGCGCAACATGCGTCGGTCGAAGAGATCAATGTGCTGCAACAAATGATTGATGCGGACCGCGAGCGGGTATCGGATGCCGCAGCTTTGGCGCGCTCCAATAAGCGGTTTCATAAGCAGTTGCATTTGGCGTCGCACAATCGGTTTTTGGTGCAGCAGCTGGATTTGGTTTATCGCTCCATGGCGCTCCTTGCGACGACCTCCCTTGCCGTCGAAGGGCGGGGACCGGTGGCTTTGGAGGAGCATCAGGCGATTGTATTGGCCATTTCGAATCGAGATGGTCCGGCGGCCTATGAGGCGGTGAAGCGGCATTTGAGCGAGGCCTTCGTCACCCGCTTGAAACATGATGCAGGCGCTCAGGCCTGGTAAGGGGTGCGGCGGGAGCCTTGGCAAGCGATATGCCATGGGCGGTTTTGTCCCAATAAAAGGGTTTGTAGAGCAATTCTAGGAAGCCTTTGTAGGCGGCCATAGATCCCAGGGGGAAGTAGAAATGCAGGCTGGGCACCCATTTGAGCAAATGGCGGTGCTTGGCCTGATTACAGGCCAGCATGCCAACGATGATGTTGATGACCTCGGACATTAGATAAATCCCGCCCAAGGTGTAGAAGGCCCAGCTCGGCATGAAGCCCGTTAGGGGATGGGGCAGAGCCAGAAAGGCCAGCCAGAAGGTCCAAAGCACAGGGGCCAATAAAAATTGCGACAATGTCCCTGCAAAGAGCAATTGAACACCGAAAAATTGCCAAAGACCCAGGTCCCGCAGCAGGGTTTTCGGCGCGCGCATGTGGACCGCCCAGGTGACCGCATAGCCTTTGAGCCAGCGGCTGCGTTGGCGCACCCAAGGCCAGCCACGGCAATTGGCTTCCTCAAGGGTCACGGTGGGCAAGAGCTCGGTATGATAGCCAAAACGTGTGAGGCGAATGCCAATATCGGCATCTTCGGTGACGTTATGCGCGTCCCAACCGCCGAGCTCTTCCAGGATATGCCGGCGGAAAAACAGCGTCGTTCCGCCGAGCGGCACGGGAAGCTTGAGCCGCGCCAGGCCCGGCAGGACGATGCGAAACCAAGTGGCATATTCGATGGTGAAACAGCGTGACAACCAATTGGAGCGCGAATTGTAGAAATCCAAAGTCCCTTGAACGCAGGCCAGCTTCTCGTCGCTTTCCGCAAAATGGCGGGCCACTTTGCGCAGTTGGCCCGGTTCGGGGGCATCTTCGGCATCATAGACGCCAATGATCGACCCTCGGCAGTGATCCAAGGCGTAGTTGAGCGCCCTCGGCTTTGTTTTGATGGACCCGCTTGGCACGTTGATCGCGGTGATCCACGGCGGGAGTTTGACGCCTGCGAGGGTCTTGGCTGTGGTGATGTCATCGCGTTCCATCACCAAAATCACCTGCAGCAAATTTTTCGGATAGTCGAGTTGGCGCAGATGCGTGACCAGGTGGCTCATCATAGCGCATTCTTTGAACAGTGGCACCATGATGGATATTTTGGGCAGGGGGGCGTCAGTTATGCGCGCCTTATATTTGAAACTGGCCAGCGCTCCGCGATGCAAAAACAGGAGTGCGGTGGTGAGTTTCAGCGCCATATTGGCGATCAAAGTGAGCGTTCCCCAAAGGGCGAAGACCAAAAACGTAACCGCGGGGGCGAAGGCGCCGGTCAGGGCGACGAGCGCGACCAAGCCCCAAAGAGCAATATGCAAGATTTTGAAGTTCAGATCACGGCAGCTTTCGCGCGCGGCGACGCGGTGTTCTGCCCGATAGATCAGCGCCGCCTCTTCGGTGGTGGTGATGTAGGATCGCATTTGATCGGGGCAGGCAAAGGCGCGGCGCAATGGGCCAAATATTTGGCGCAAATAGGATTGGTTTTGATCAAAATGCTCCGGTCGGTCGGTCAAGATGATCGTCACATCTGCGCTGAGGCGCCAGGGTAACACCCCCATTTGCAGGGCGGTGGCCGGCCCAAGGATCTTGAGCAAATCCGGGTTCGGCGGGAAATGGGTTAAGTCAATATACCCCTCTCCCAAACGTTCCGCCTGCACCTGGGCCAAGCGGGTCGCCTCTATGAGGCCAAGGGAAATTAATGTGTCACTCTCTGAGGCGTTGCCCTCCAAATCGCGATTTTTCAATTGCAAATAGGCAGTGGGGGGCAGCAGGTTCGCTTCCGTCAGGTACGTCAACAGATCTGGCGCGCGCCCCTCTGCCCTGCGGCGCAGGGGTGGGGCGTCAGCGGGGGACGAAAGCGTATAATGATCCAATGTGATCTGCTCTTAAACTGCGGTTCATTGCGACAGTTTGAGGGCTGGATCTTAAAGTAAGGTTTATGATCTCAGGCCGCGCGGGAATTTTCCATTGCTGCTGCGAAGTTTTCAAACAGATAGAAACTATCTTGGGGTCCTGGGCTGGCTTCCGGGTGATATTGGACGGAGAAGACCGGACGGTCTGCCATGCGTATGCCGCAATTGGATCCATCAAATAGCGATACATGGGTTTCCAAAACACCCTCGGGCAGAGTTTGGCTGTCCACGGTGAACCCATGGTTCATAGAGGTGATCTCGACCTTATTGCTCTGCACATCCTTCACAGGATGGTTCGCGCCATGATGTCCGTGGTTCATTTTGATGGTTTTTGCACCCAGTGCCAAAGCCAACATTTGGTGACCTAAGCAAATCCCAAACACGGGGATTGTGCTTTGTTCCAAAACGGCCTGGATCATCGGCACGGCATAGCGTCCCGTGGCAGCGGGATCGCCTGGCCCATTGGACAGGAACAGACCATCGGGCTGATGTGCCAAAACATCTTCTGCGGTGGCCGAGGCCGGCAGCACAGTGACATCGCAGCCCACGGAGGCCAAGCACCGCAAAATATTGCGCTTGGCGCCGTAATCAATGGCGACAACCTTATATTTGGGGGCCTCATGGGCAACATAGCCCTCCGGCCACGCCCAGCGTTTTTCATTCCATTTATAGGACTGTGTGCAGCTGACATCCTTGGCCAGGTCCAAACCCTCGAGACCTGCGAATCCCTTGGCCTGCGCCAGAAGGTCATCGAGGTCGAATAGGCCATCTGGACTATGGCACAGGGCCACATGCGGTGCACCCTGTTGGCGGATAGCGCGGGTCAGGCGGCGGGTGTCAATCCCACCAATGGCGATGCGCCCGCGCGCGGCAAGCCAGGGGGCGAGCTCTTCTTGCGCGCGCCAGCTTGACGGTTCAGTTGGATCCCATTTTACCACCATGCCAGCGGCGAAAGGATCTGCAGTCTCATCATCTTCGGATGTGATCCCTGTGTTGCCAATATGCGGGAAGGTGAAGGTGACGATCTGTCCGGCATAGGAGGGGTCCGTCATGATCTCCTGATATCCGGTCATTGCGGTGTTGAAACACAGTTCGGCAACCGTGGTACCTGTGGCTCCAAAGCCGTGGCCGTAGAAAATGGACCCGTCCGCAAGCACAAGGCAAGCAGTCGGTTTTTGGTTCGATGACATTGTCATGAAAATACCCCTGGCAGATTGCCGTGGTGTTAGTCGTTGGCGCGCCGGGGGTCAAGGGTGCGGCGGCGCCATCAGCGTTGTAAAACGATTGTTCAACGGTTATAGACTGTCATCTTAACAGATCGAGGATAATTGGATCATGAGTTTGCGGGATCGTTTGAGCGTATCGCTGAAAGACGCGATGAAGGCCAAGGATGCAACGCGATTGATGACACTGCGTCTCATCAATGCGGCGATAAAAGATCGTGACATTGACGCGCGGTCAGAGGGAACCGATGCCGGGGTCTCTGATGACGATTTATTGGCTATTTTGAGTAAAATGGTCAAACAACGCCAAGAAAGTGCGCGGGCCTATGAAGAGGGCGGGCGGCTTGAATTGGCCGAAAAAGAACGGGCTGAGATTGTCATCGTAGAAGAATTCTTGCCACGGCAGTTGAGCGCGCAAGAGGTTGAAGAGGCGATTGCCGAAGCCATCACCGCCTCCGGGGCGAATTCGATTCGCGATATGGGGAAGGTCATGGGGGTTTTGAAATCCAAATACACAGGCCAGCTAGATTTTGGTAAAGTTGGCGGCATGGTAAAAGCGCAATTGAGCTGATCTGCCTGCCGCTCCCGCAGGGGCTGATTGAGCCCCTGGGTCACACTTGCCTTGCGGCATTGAGAAAGGCCAATTGCAAATCTGTGGCCAAAAGTGGCCGCTCGTCTTGTGATAAAAATGCGCCAATTTCCACCACACGCCCGCCACCGCGCAGGGTCAAATAGTCGGGCACGGGCCCATTGTCTTTGTTGATATTCACCTCCACCCAATAGGGGTTGGCGCGCCATTCTTGCAACTGGCCATTGGGGTTTATGCGGCGCAGAACCGCCAGATCACTCCAAAGCTCGAACTCTTCACGCACTTGACCGCGCCGCCAACTGGCTTTGAGGGCCAACCAAATCGCGCAGAGGGCGCTGCCAAGGGCTGCGGCGATGACCCACAGCACCGTGTGGCCCAAAAAGGCCAAGAGCGGCACAGCCATGAGGGCCGCGGTGGCACCAATGAAGCCAGCAAACCCTTCCCGGCTCAGCGCATTATGTGCGCTGAGCGACAGCCGAAGACCGGGCTGGTGACTGGATGCCGCGCTCAGCTGCGCGTGCTCTGGAGGGCTGGACCATTCATAGGGCATGTCGGGAAGGTAAACTGAAAACCTCTAAGGTCCACTGCGCCATAATGTCATAAGA
>JADHLF010000045.1 GCA_016780825.1 Planktomarina sp.
ATTTAGGTCTCCGCAATGAAACGATAGCCTTCGGCGGCCTTCTCAACTCTGCCAATGCCACCTTGATTGATGTGAAAGCCAATCAGGGGCATTTGCTCTGTTGCAATTTGCTCCAGCAAGCTGACCCGCGTGGCCGCGCCGGTTTCACCATCTTGATCTGATCCTGAGATCCAAGCCGGCCGGGCCAGCGCCACATGATCATTGCCTATGGCATCGCCGACCACCATGGCAGCTTGGCTGCCAGAGCGAATTTCAAATGCCATATGACCAGGCGTATGACCGAAACTGGCGCGCGCGACCACGCCGGGCAGAATCTCTTCGCCATCGTTAAAAAACTCAATATTATCTTCAATGGCTTCCAGGCGTCGTTTGGCGCCCACTGCGAAGGGCACGCGGTCGCTGGAAATGCTGTCAACGGTCTTGGGATCCATCCAATAATCCCATTCGGTCTTGCCAATGAGATAAGAGGCTTCGGTAAACAACGGATCATCAAATTCATCCAACAAGCCCCAAAGATGATCTGGGTGCCCATGGGTGAAAACCACATCGGTGATGTCTTCTGGGGCGAGGCCAAGCGCATCAAGCGAGTCGAGAAGCAAACCCGCTGTTGGGGCAAAATCTGGCCCAGAGCCCACATCAAAAAGGACAGCGCGATTGCCGCTCCTTAAAAGAGTGACGTTACACGGCGGGGTGACCAGCTCTAGGGACTGATCATAGGCTTCTAAAACGGGGCCCAATTCTTCCTGTGGCATTGGCCCAAAGATAAAACTGCCGGGCAGGCGCAGGCTGCCATCGCTGAGCACATCGAGCCGCATATCCCCTAACGTGAGCTGCGCATGCGCCGCTTGGGGCGCCCAAAGTGCTCCGCTGGCGGCCAAGGCGGCTCCGCCGCTGGATTTTAGGAAATCGCGTCTAGAAATCGGCACGGCTTGGGTCCTCCACTTATTCCATAAGTTGAATGTGATACATGGTTCTGGTTTTGACAAGCCCTGATGTCATTTTCAAACTGCTGGGACGGCCAAGCGTTGATCTTCAGCGCCCGCGAGGGCCGGGCCGCTATCCGTTGCCTCGGCCAGCGAAATTTGCGGCATCGGCTGCGGCGGTCCATACAGCTTTGGCCTTATTGACGGTTTCTTGGTATTCGGCCTCAGGATCGCTGTCATAGACAACCCCGCCGCCGGCCTGTGAATAAAGCTTGCCATCTTTGAGCACAGCTGTGCGCAGCGCAATACAGATGTCCATATCGCCGCGCGCTGAAAAATACCCGCAGCCGCCCCCGTAAACGCCGCGTTTTTCCGGTTCCAGCTCGTCAATGATTTGCATGGCCCGAACTTTGGGCGCGCCCGAGAGTGTGCCGGCGGGCAGCCCTGCTAAGAGCGCCGCCACGGCATCATGTGCCGGATCAAGCTCGCCCACGACATTCGAGACGATATGCATCACATGGCTATAGCGCTCAACGGAGAATTTTTCGGTCGGGCGCACGGTGCCAATTTTGGCGACCCGGCCCACGTCGTTGCGGCCCAGATCCAACAGCATGAGATGTTCGGCCAGCTCTTTGGGATCGGCCAAAAGATCGGCCTCTAGGGCCTTATCTTCCTCCGCAGTCGCGCCGCGCTTGCGCGTGCCGGCAATCGGCCGAATGGTGACCTCATTGTCCATCAGGCGCACCAGAATTTCCGGGCTCGCACCGATGATTTGGAAATCGCCATAATTAAAAAAGAACATGAAAGGCGAGGGGTTCACGCGCCGCAGCGCCCGATACATCGCGAAGGGTGGGAGCGTAAAGTCCTGCGCCCAGCGTTGGGCGGGTACGACCTGGAAGATATCCCCCGCTTTTATGTAGTCCTTCGCCTTCTCGACCGCTGCAAGGTAGCCGTCTTTGGTGAAATTCGACACAGGCGCACCCACATGCGCCGCGCCGCTGAGTTCTCTATGGGTTGAGCTCACGGGGCGCTCGAGATCACGCAGGGCATCCATGACCCGTTCGGCGGCCTGGGCATAGGCTGCGCGCGCTGAGAGGCCGGAGTTGACCCATGCCGGAGAGACAAGCGTCACCTCACCTTTGACGCCATCCAGCACGGCCACGACCGTTGGGCGGATCATGACGGCATCGGGCACGCCAATGGGATCTGGGTTGATATCCGGCAGATGCTCCACCAAGCGGATCATATCATAGCCGAGATAGCCAAAAAGCCCGGCTGCCGCAGAGGGCAAATCGGCCGGCATATCGATGCGGCATTCGGCAATTAAAGCGCGCAGCCCATCCAGCGGATTGCCCTCTTGGGGTGCAAAACTGTTGTGATCGAACCGGGCCTCGCGGTTGATCTCACTGGTCCTGCCCCGGCAGCGCCAAATCAAATCTGGCTTCAGTCCAATAATGGAATAGCGACCTCGGATTTCACCTCCGGTCACACTCTCTAGGATGAAACTATCCCTCTGCGCCTCAGACAATTTGAGCATGACCGAGACGGGCGTGTCGAGATCGGCCGCGAGGCGTGAATAAACCAGCTGATTTTCGCCGGCCTCATATTTGGCGGCAAACTCTTCGTAGGATGGTGTGAGTTCCATTGGGGTTATCCACCGCCCAGCAAGCTGTTGTTGACGGAGCGCAGCGTTGTTGGATTAATCTCAACATCCACCGCGCCGCGTGCGGCGTCGCTGAAGGCTTCGAAGACATCGCGCGCCAGGGTGGTATCGATGCGATTGGCTAAGATTTTTTGCAGCGATTGCACTTGGGGGTCTTCAAAATCGGCGGCATGAACGGCGCGGGGGATAAGGATGATCGCGCTCTCGCCGGCGTCCAGCACGGCGGCTTTGCCCAGCTCAGTTTCAAATGCGGTCATCACCAATGTCGGCGGCATTCCGTCTACGCTGTCATTGCGGTTCATATCATCTTGTAGATTTTCTGTCAGGCCAAAGCTGGCCAGGGGTGCGTCGAGCGAGACCTGCGGCGCAATGCCCTCGGCCAGGACAAGCAACTGCTTCCGAATCTGTTGCGCAGTCCAGCTTTCGGCGACGGCCTCTCGGACGCTGTCCAAGGGCTGCAGCTCTGCGGGCGTCTCTCCATCAAGGCGCAGAGCAAAGATACCGTTGTCGCTCAAAGATTCGAGTGTTGGGAAATCTTCTGCGGTGACAGCGGCCGCAGCGGTTTGAAACTCTTCATAATCAGAGATGCCGCCTTCCGATTGCACAGTCCAATCCAAGGTAGCCAGTTGCAGATTGGTCTCTGTCGCCACATCTTCTAAAGTCGCGCCCCCTACCAAAAGATCATCGACCTGTTCTGCAATGTCTGCGATTTGGCGCGTGGCCAGATCCAAAGCAACATCGAGGTTCAATTGATCGCGCACGGAGTCAAAACTTTGTTCATTTCCATCCAAAATTGCATTTACGCGGAATAAGGCAGGGCCGAGGTCTGTTGGTGCGGGGCCAATCACGCCAGGCTCTTGCAACGAGAACACCAGGGAACCGGCTGCGCCCAGCTCTGCTTCTGTCACATCGCCAAGATCGACATCTTGGAGCGTCAAACCGCGGCTTTCGACCACCTCTTCGAATGTGGTTGTCTCTTCAGTGATGGCCGCCATGGCGTTTTCAGCCATATCTTGCGAGGGGAAGATCACCCGTTCCACCAGACGGCTGGGCAATTGAACAAATTCATCCCTGCGGTCCTCATAGGCGGCGCGCAAGTCACTCTCTTCGATGACCATCTCCTCTGCCAACATGGCTGGGGTCAACCAAATATAGCTGATAGATTTTGCAGCGAGGGTTGTGAATTCGGCTGGGTTTTGGCTGTGGTAGGTGACGAGATCCTCTTCGCTGGGCTCGGGCGCCGGGCTGACCAATATGTCCTTGCTGAGGCGGGCCCAGGAGAAATCCCGTGTTTCAGCAATATAACCCACCATAGTTTTGGCATAGGCCTCCGGAGCCTTAACGCCGGTGAGAACCGCCTCTCGCAGGACACGGCGCGCGGCATCTTCGCGCAGGGAGGTTTCGAAATCAGCCTCCTTGAGATTGTTGCGCTGCAAGACCTCTGCATAGGCCGCGCGATCAAATTCGCCATCAAGTCCCTGGAAGGCAGGAATTTCAATCACTTGCTCGCGCACCCGCGCATCGCCCGCGGAAAGGCCGAGGTCCGTGACCAATTGATCCAAAGCGCGGGTGCTGATCACCCGGTTCAAAGCACGTTGATCGAGGCCAATGGCCTGCATCTCTTGTGGGCTAATGTCGCGGCCGATTTGCTCTTGAAATTGTGCCATCTCGTTTTGCAATGCGGTGCTGTAGGAGGAGATAGACACAGTCTTATCGCCCACTTTGCCAAGGCTGCGCTGCGTGCCATTGATACCGGCGGCGCCAAATCCGATCATGCCAAACATCAATAGCCCAACGATGATCCACACCGCGAGTTTGCTTGCACCAGATTTTTTCTTCGTAGCCATTGGGGCGATCCCTTTAATTCAGTTCCACATTTCATAAGCCAACAGCAGCACAGCGGCAAGCCAGTTACTGGCTTACCTGTGCCATTCTGTCAAACAAAACAGCGATCATTTCTGCGCTGATATTTGCAAATGCGATCCGCAGATGACGTCGCCCATCGTCTTGCCCTGCGGGGACAAACATGGACCCCGGGAGGGCGAGGACGGCGGCCTCGTCGACGAGTTTTTGGGCAAGGGCCGTCGCATCGATGTCAAATGGATGTTCGAGATAGGCAAAATAGGCGCCAAGCCCCAAGAGACGCCACTTTTTCGCGGCCAGAGTGGGGAAGTGATCGATGATCGCTTGCCGCCGGGACAGGATCTCAAGCCGCTCGGTGGCCAGCCAATCGCCCAAATTCTGCAACCCCCAGAGCGCTGCCTTTTGCCCCAATTGGCTTGGGCAAATGGTCACCGTGTCTAGAAATTTTTCAATCTCCGCCAGCCGTGCCTGGCTGGCGATGACCGCCCCAACCCGGTGACCGGTCAGCCGATAGGCTTTGGAGAAGGAATAGAGTTGAATGAGCGTCTCGTGCCAATCGTCTTGCTCAAACAGGCGGTGGGGCGGGCCGCTGTGCAGGTGAAAATCGCGATAGGTTTCGTCGATGATTAAGGCAAGCCCGCGGGACTTGGCGAGATCATAAAAGGCCTGAATGACATCCTCGGGATATTCCACCCCACAAGGATTGTTCGGTGTGACCAAAACAATCGCCTTGGTGCGGGCGGTGATCAACCGGGCCGCCTCAGCAGGATCGGGGATCATATCCCCTTGGCACGGCAAAGAGCAGCAGCGCACGCCGCTCATATCAAGCCACATTTTGTGATTGAAATAGAAGGGGGTCGGAAGGATGATCTCATCATTGTCGCGGCAAAGCATCGCCACGGCGGCGCTGAAGGCTTGATTGCATCCAGATGTGATGGCCACCTGCGCCGCTGTGACCTGGCCTTGATAGAGCGCGCTGCTGTGACGGGCCAATTCTTCCCTTAAAGCCGGAAGCCCCAGAACGGCCCCGTAAAGATGGGTGTCTTCCTCCTCGATGACCTTGGCCATATGCGCCCTCAAAGGCGCAGGGGGCGGGGCCAGGGGCGCGGCTTGACTGACGTTGATCAAGGCGCGCTGCGAAAAGTCCTTGCCCTGCAGCCAGCTATAGGCCTCTACCACCGGCGGGGCGAAGCTATGGGCGGTGCGGCCTGTCATCCCAGCTGAACCAAAGCATGTTTCTTTTTGCCTTTCGATAATTTGATCGGCTCTGCGAAATCCTCCGCCCGCAGCACAAGGCTGGCGTCACTGAGCGGGGCGTCATTTAATTTTGCCCCATCCTCGGAGATCAAGCGTTTCGCCTCTTTACCACTGCCGGCCAAGCCCGATTTCACCAAAAGTTGAACGATGGAGATTCCCTTTGCGATATCGGAGGCTGTGAGGGTCAAAGTCGGCAAATCATCACCGACGCCGCCTTTCTCAAAGACATCGCGGGCTGTCGCCTCTGCGGTCTTCGCGGCATCCGCTCCATGCAGCAAACTTGTGACCTCATTGGCCAAAATGATTTTCGCGCTGTTGATCTCCGAGCCCTCCAAGGCGCCAAGACGATCGCATTCCTCAATGGGCAACTCTGTGTAGAGTTTCAAAAACCGCCCCGTGTCCGCATCGGTGGTATTGCGCCAAAATTGCCAAAACTCATAGGGCGAGAGCATATCGGCATTGAGCCAAACGGCGCCATTTTGGGATTTCCCCATCTTCTTGCCGTCGGATGTGGTCATCAACTGCGAGGTGAGGCCATAGATCTCATGGTTCAAAACCCGGCGGGTCAGGTCAATCCCGTTGACGATATTGCCCCATTGATCGGATCCCCCCATTTGAAACAGGCAGCCATATCGGCGGTTCAGCTCAAGGAAATCATAGGCCTGTAAAATCATGTAGTTGAACTCAAGAAAGCTCAATGATTGCTCCCGGTCTATTCGCGATTTGACCGATTCAAAACTCAACATGCGATTGACCGAAAAATGCCGACCGATGTCGCGTAAGAAATCCAAGTAATTGAGACTGTCGAGCCATTCGGCATTGTTGAGCATCAACGCACCGGTCGGGCCGTCATCATAGCTGATATAGCTTTCGAAGACCTTTCTGATTCCAGCGATATTGCTGTCAATCTGCGCTTCTGTCAGCAAAGGGCGTTCATCAGCGCGAAACGAAGGATCGCCCACCTTGGTTGTGCCCCCGCCCATGAGGGTGATCGGCCGATGCCCGGTTTTTTGCAGCCAGCGCAGCATCATGATCTGGATCAAACTGCCCACATGCAGCGACTGCGCCGTCGCATCAAACCCAATATAGGCCGGTGTCACCCCGCGGCTTAAGGCGTCATCGAGGCCTTGGTAATCTGTGCAATCGGCCAGAAACCCGCGTTGCATCATGACGGCCATGAATTCAGATTTAGGGTGATATGTCATTGATCTCTTGTTCCTTGAAAGCCTTCGCGCCAGTGTATAGTCAAAGCGATTACATAGGGAAAGAGCATGGGCAGAAATAAGCCAATTTGGGTGACGGGTTTTATGTCTGGCACCTCGCTGGATGGGGTGGATGCGGCCTGTCTCTTGACAGATGGTGTGGATATTTCCGAATTCGGCCCCAGCGCCTATCGCCCCTATAGCGCAGCCGAGCGTCAGATTTTGCAAAGCGTGCTGGGCTCATGGCCGGGTGAGCCGGGATTGGAGCCGGTGGCGGTTTTGATTTTGAAGGCGCATCTGGAGCTGTGCTCGCAATTGCCGCCCGGGGAGCTGATTGGCTTTCATGGCCAAACCTTGAGCCATGATCCGCAAAATTTCCGCACCCATCAACTTGGCAGTGGTGCGCAATTGGCGCAGCAGGCCGGTGTGGCCGTCGCTTGGGATTTTCGGTCAGAAGATGTGGCGCGCGGCGGGCAGGGTGCCCCCCTGGCACCAATATTTCATTGGGCGCTGGCGCGCTACAAACAGATGCAAGAGCCTGTGGCGATTTTGAATCTGGGAGGGGTCGGCAATCTCACTTGGGTGGATGCCCGCTTGCCCCCCGAGCAAGGTTTGCTGGCCTTTGATACGGGCCCCGCCAATGCGCCCCTGAATGACTACATGCTGAAAACCACGGGGCAACCCTATGATGCGGGCGGCGCTTTGGCCGCCTCGGGTCGTGTGGATCAGACGATCGTGGCCAGCTTTCTACAGCATCCGTATTTCACGCGTGCCGCGCCAAAATCTTTGGATCGCGACAGCTTCGGCGATTTGGCCGGGCTTGTGGCGCAGCTGGACCCAGCGGATGCAGCCGCAACACTGACAGCGATGAGCGTTGCGGCAGTGGCTGCGGGTGCCGCGCTCATGCCGGTGACCCCCAAGCAGATGTGGATCAGTGGCGGTGGCCGAAAAAACAGTGAAATCATGCGTCAATTGGCACTGAATTTGCCGATGGAGGTTATAGATATCGACGACATTGGTTTGGATGGCGACATGATTGAAGCGCAGGCCTTTGCCTATCTCGCAGCTCGCGTGGCGCGCGGCCTGCCGACCTCATTTCCCGCAACCACCGCGACCAAAGCGCCGCTTTGCGGTGGAAAAATCAGCTTGCCTGAGACCAAGCTGTGACGCGAGGCGCTGGGGGATGTGTTAAGAGCGTGCACAAATCCCCCAGCGGTTCACCTGCTCCGCTTTAGGCTTTAAGGATCGAGCGGCCCGCATAGATGGCGGTGTCGCCCAGCTCTTCTTCAATACGGATCAATTGGTTGTATTTGGCCAGCCGATCGGACCGGGCCAATGAGCCGGTTTTGATTTGCCCGCAGTTGGTGGCGACGGCCAGATCCGCGATGGTGGCGTCTTCGGTCTCGCCGGAGCGGTGGCTCATCACATTGGTAAAGCCCGCACGATGCGCCATTTCCACCGCGCGCATGGTCTCAGTCAGCGACCCAATTTGGTTGACTTTCACCAGCATGGAGTTGGCCGATCCACGCTCAATGCCCATGGCCAACCGTTCGGGATTGGTCACAAAAAGATCGTCGCCAACCAATTGGCAGCGATCCCCAAGGGTCTCGGTCAAAAGTTTCCACCCGTCCCAATCATCCTCATCACAGCCATCTTCGATGCTGATAATCGGGTAGTCTTGCACCAAAGCGGCCAGATAGGCGACATTTTCCGCAGAGCTCAGCGATTTGCCTTCGCCCTTCATCTCATAGGTGCCATTTTTGCAATATTCGCTCGCGGCGCAATCCAAGGCGAGGTAAATGTCTTCGCCCGGCTTATAGCCGGCTTTCTCAATCGCCTGCATAATGAAGTCTAAAGCCGCGCGTGAGGATGAAATATTCGGGGCAAAACCGCCTTCATCACCAATGCCCGTTGAAAGGCCCGCGGCAATGAGATCCCCTTTGAGCGTATGGAACACTTCCGCACCCATGCGCACCGCATCGCGGATATTTTCGGCTGCAACCGGCATGATCATGAATTCTTGGATATCAATCGGGTTGTCCGCATGCTCGCCGCCATTCAAGATATTCATCATCGGCACTGGCAAGACCCGGGCGGAGGTGCCGCCGATGTAGCGATAAAGCGGTTGGCCACAATAATCTGCGGCAGCTTTGGCCACGGCTAAGGAGACCCCCAAGATCGCATTGGCACCCAGACGGGATTTATTGGGCGTGCCGTCCATTTCGATCATAGCCTGATCAATTGCGACCTGTTCATCGGCCTCAAAGCCAATCAACGCATCGGCAATTTCTCCGTTTACGTTTTCAATCGCGGTCAAGACACCCTTGCCCATATAGCGGCTTTTGTCGCCATCGCGCAGCTCAACAGCCTCATAGGCACCGGTCGAGGCTCCTGAGGGCACGGCCGCGCGGCCGAGTGTTCCATCTTCTAAAATCACATCAACCTCAACAGTGGGATTGCCCCGGCTGTCAAGAATTTCGCGGGCGTGAATATCGATAATTGTGGACATGGATGAAGCTCCGGTAAAGTTTTGTTGCGCGCGGTTTAACAAGAGGGGGCTGCGGGTGAAAGAGCCATTTGACGCAAATCTACCGCAGCTGGGATTCACGCCACAGGGCGTAAATGCCAGATAAGACAACGATGGCCGATCCGATGAGGGTCCATTGGTCAAGCACTTCGCCAAAATACCAAACACCTATGGCCACGCCGAAGAGCAATCGCGAATAGCGAAAGGGCACGACAGCCGCGACCTCGCCGATGCGCATGGCGGCGATAATGCAGTAATAGCCCCCGATGGCGATTAAAATGCTGATGGCGATCAGCAGGGCGTCTGATGACGCGGGCCAAATCACGCGGGGATCGAAGATCAAAAGGATCACGCCAGCCGGGATGGTGGCGCCAAAACCCAATGTCGCGAGCGCCAAGCTGGGCGTGGTTTTGGCGATGCGCCGGGTCGCCACGTCGCGCGCCGACAGGCCAATCACCCCCATAAGGGCCAAAAGTGCGGAGGCCTCAAAAGCCGCAGACCAAGGCCTTAAGATCACCGCAACGCCAAAGAGGCCCAAAAGAATAGCAGACCAGCGCCGAAGTCCGACTCTTTCGCGCAGCACCACAGCCGCGCCCAGCGTCACCAGCAGCGGGCTGACCTGAATGATGGCTGAGACCGTGGAAATGGGCACCAAGGCCAAGGCGAGCACGAAAAACGCGGTTCCGACCAGCTCGGACAGGGTGCGGCCAATCACCCAGGGATTGCTGATGATCTCCGCCGTTAAACCCTCGCCTTTTTGGCGGCTCCAGATATAAAAGCCCAATGTGCCGCCAAGGCCGATCATCAAGAGGATTTGACCGGACGACAGGCGGGTTGAGAGAAGTTTGATCAGTGAATCTTCCACCGCAAAGGCGGCCATGGCCAGGGTGATGAAACCGATCCCGAGCAGGTTTTCGCGTTTTAGGCTCTCAGACATTATCGCTGCGCTTAATCGGCACGCCATAAAGCTCCAAACGATGTCCCTTCAGGCGGTACCCCAGGCGCTTTGCAATTTTTTCCTGTAGGGCTTCAATATCCGGGTCGATGAATTCCACCACCTCGCCGCTGTTCATATCGATCAAGTGATCGTGATGATCGCGCTCTGCATCCTCATAGCGCGCCCGACCATCGCCAAATTCCAACTTTTCCAGAATGCCTGACTCTTCGAACAATTTTACGGATCGATAGACCGTGGCAATAGATATCCGAGGATCAAGTTTCAGCGCGCGGGCATAGAGTTCTTCCACATCGGGGTGATCTTGGGACTCTTCCAAGACTTGAGCCACGGTGCGACGTTGATCGGTCATGCGCAGCCCGTTTTGTGCGCATCTTTGCATAATATCTTTCGCCATATCGTCACCACGCCCCAACTGACCGGCCAACCTCAGCGCGGATCAGGATTATCGCCCACCCGCCGGGCCATTGGCGCAACGGTGAGGCCTTGTACGATGATCGAGAACAAAACCACAATATAGGTTACGGTTAAAATAAGCGGTTTGTACTCAGATGCTGGCAAGGAGAGCGCCAAAGCGATGGAAATTCCGCCTTTAAGGCCCCCCAGGTCATGATTGGGACAATGCCTCGGGAGAAGTCGCGGAAGGGGCGCAGAACCATGATGGGCACAATGACCGCGCACCAGCGGGCCAGAAGCGATAGGCCAATTGCCAAGAGGCCGGCGGTGATTGCGCTGAGGGAGAATGCTATGGCAAAGACCTCTAGGCCGATCATCAGAAATAGGATCGCATTCAAAATCTCATCGAGCAATTTCCAAAACGCATCCACATAGTCTCGGGTTTTTTGGGTCATCGCATGGGCCGTCCTCTCGTCGCCGATCAAAAGCCCGGCGCAGACGGCCATAATCGGGGCCGAGACATGCAGCCAAAGCGCCAATTGATAGCCGCCAAAGGCGAGCGCAAGCGTCAGCAGGACTTCCACGGAATAATCGTTAATCTCACACATCACCCGATAGGTGCCCCAACCAAGGGCAAGACCGAGAATAGCCCCGCCAAAGGCCTCGCGGATAAACAAGAGCGCCGCATCACCAAAGCCGCTGCCATGGGTGCCAGCAGCCGGAAAGGCCAGGCCCACAAAGATCAAAAACACCACATAGCCGACGCCGTCATTAAACAGGCTCTCGCCGGCAATTTTGGTCTCAAGCGACTTGGGAAGGTTCGCCGCCCGTAAGACCCCCAATACGGCCACAGGATCGGTGGGGGAAATCAGAGCGCCGAAGACCAGCGCGATCAGCAACGGCGCGCCGGTGATCCAACTAAATCCTATGCCAGTGACCGCTGTAGACAAGCAGACGCCCATGGTGGCCATGAGCATGACAATGCCCCAATTGGCCTTGAGATCGGAGAATTTGACATGCAAGGCGCCGGCAAACAACAAAAGCCCCAGCATCCCTTCCAGCAAAGCATCTGAAAAATCAAACGCGACGACCATCTGTTGAAGCTCTGCGGTCAACTGCAGGCCCGGCCAGAGGGCATCCAGGCCGAGGAGGCCCAGCGAGGTCAGAAGCGAGACGATAAATATGCCAATAGCCGATGGCAGGCGGAAGAAAATCGCATTGATGGCGGCAAATATGCCGGCCAGAACAATAAGGGCGGAAGTGATTTGCAAAAACGTCATAGGTGTTTTCTGCCACAGGCATGGGACAATTTCTATACCGCGCCGCGCTAGGTGCCGCAAAAAGTTTGGGTTACAACCTCTTGCGGGTTAGGGGCGGCGATGAACCTTGCGGCGCCTCCGTGCGAAAATGGCGTTTTAAGCGCCGCATGCAGCGCATCAAACAGCTGCATGTCACCGGACACCGCATCGGCAATCATCGCCTCCACCAGATGATTGCGTGGGATGATCGCCGGGTTGACCTGCACCAATGCATCCTGCGCAGGTCCTGCCGCCTGCCAACGGGCATGCCAATCGGCAAAATCCGGATGCGCGCCGAAATAGGCGCGGCTCTCCCCTGTGGCCAATGCCCGAAAACACAGCGTGAAATCTGCGCCCATATCGGCCATGAGTTTGAGGAGCCCATCGATCAGCGCCTCTGCCTCTTGGGTGACGGTCAAACCGATCTTGCGGGCAAAAACCGCGGTATATTCACGCGCGAATATGTCACCAAAGCCCTGCACAATCTCGGTAAAACGGGTGATGCTGGCGTTGCGATCCTCTGCAAGGGGCAGCAAAGCCGTGGCCAGTTGCGCCATATTCCACGCCGCCAAATTTGGCTGATTTCCATAGGCATAGCGGCCCTGCCGATCAATGGAGCTGAAGGTCTTCATCGGCACAAAATCATCCATGAAAGCGCAGGGGCCATAATCAATTGTGAGCCCGCCCACATGGCTGTTGTCGGTGTTCATCACGCCGTGAATGAAGCCCACCCCCATCCATTGCGCGATCAGGCGGGCTTGCGCGGCCACGGCTGCGCTCAAAAAATCTTCGACGGTTTGAGCCTGGTGGTAATGGCGCTCTATGGCCTGTTGCAGCAGGGCGTTCAGCGCTTGAGTGTCGTCGCGGGCGGCGAAATACTGAAATGTACCCACCCGAATATGGCTTGAGGCTGTTCTGCATAGGATCGCGCCGGGCAGGGGGCCTTGCTCGCGCAGAATTGTTTCCCCCGTGGCCACCGCCGCCAGGGCGCGGGTGGTGGGAATGCCGAGCGCATGCATGGCTTCACTTATCAAATATTCACGCAAGACCGGCCCATACCATGCCCGCCCATCGCCATTGCGCGACCAGGCGGTGCGACCGGCGCCTTT
Source organism: Planktomarina sp. (assembly GCA_016780825.1). Lineage (GTDB taxonomy): Bacteria > Pseudomonadota > Alphaproteobacteria > Rhodobacterales > Rhodobacteraceae > Planktomarina. The sequence goes on from JADHLF010000045.1 coordinate 13,194, forward strand.
GAGTTGAATATCAAAGCGCCCCTGTGGTCCGATCACCTCACCAAGCAGAACCGCGCGCCCGTCGCCAAGCTGGGGGTTCCAATGGCCAAATTGATGGCCAGCATAGGCCTGCGCGATCGGCTCTGCGCCCAAAGGAATTTGATTGCCCGCCATAAAGACTGGCCAATCGTCCTCGAAGGTTATGCCCAACTCCTGCGCATGTTCGGTATTGAGCCTCAAGCCCCTGGGGGCTGCAACCGGCACAGGCGCTTGCCGGGTGAACATCTGTCGCGGCAGGGCGGCATAGCTATTGTCCCAAGTGGCCTGCATCACAAGCAGGCCAAGCGTTGGGTGAGGAGATCAAAAAATTTCGCCGCATCAATTTGCCCTAAAAACAGGGCATTGGCCGGACGATCGGTCACACGCCACCAATCGGCAACGGTCATGCCTCGGGTCAGCTCGGATTGGGTTTCAATTTCCACATTGATCCTCCGCCCTGAGAAGAGCTCTGGCGCGATCAAATAGGCTATGACGCATGGATCGTGAAGCGGCGCGCCTTCGGAGCCATATTTCTCGGTATCAAACCGTTCAAAAAATTCCGTCCAGCCGGCCACAACCTCGCAGACCGGATGGTTCTTGGCCCGCAGCGCGGCGCTCCAGGCTGGGTTTGTCAGCGCCTTATGCGTCACATCCAGCGGGGCTACGACGAGATCTAGGCCGGATTGAAACACCAGTTGAGCCGCTTCGGGGTCGACATAGATGTTAAATTCAGCAGCGGGTGTGATATTGCCCACCTCAAAATAGGCCCCGCCCATCAAGACAACCTGGGCGATGCGTGCTGCGATATCAGGCGCGCGTTGCAGAGCGGTGGCAATATTTGTCAGCGGCCCAAGGGGGCAGAGGGTGATGGTCTTTGGAGGCGCGGCGCGCAAGCTGTCGATGATAAAGTCGACCGCATGCGTGCTTTGCTCGGTCATGACAGGGTCCGGCAGGAGCGCCCCGTCCAATCCGCTGTCGCCATGGACATGTTCTGCCGTGACCAAACCGCGGCCCATGGGGCGATCACAGCCGGCAAAAACTGGCACATCGGCGCGCCCCGCCAATTCGCAAACCTGCCGCGCATTGAAGCTCGTGCGCTCCAAAGGCACATTGCCGGCAACGCAGGTCAGTCCCAGCACGTTCAGCTCGGGTGAGGCCAAGGCCAGCAAGATTGCCACCGCATCATCTTGGCCCGGATCTGTGTCAATGATGATGTCTCGGCGCATTGGCTGACCTCGCTGTGCGGTTAGGGTGTCACTGAGGAAATTTGGGGATCAATCCGTCCCGCGATAGGGTTGAACATATTGCAACGCCATATCCCAGGGAAAGAAGATCCAAGTGTCTTGGCTCACTTCAGTGATGAACGTATCCACCATCGGGCGGCCTTGCGGTTTGGCATAGACCGTGGCGAAATGGGCCTTGGGATATTTGGAGCGCACCAACTCCAGAGTTTTGCCACTGTCGACCAAATCATCAATGACCAAAATCCCGGTGCCGTCGCCCATCAACTCCGCATCCGGTGCCTTGAGAACAACAGCATCGGCACGGTCTTGATGGTGATAGCTTTTCACGCTGATCGTATCGACATTGCGCACATCCAATTCCCGCGCCACAATCATCGCAGGGGCCATGCCCCCGCGTGTGATGGCGACAATTGCGCGCCATCCGCCGTCTTCAGGGCCTTTGCCATCGAGTCGCCAGGCCAATGCCCGCGAATCGCGGTGCATCTGATCCCAGCTGACATGGAAGCCTTTTTCATGTGGTAGACGGTCTGACATGGTGTTTCCTTACCTTTAAAATCGCATTGCCTGTTATTCAGGCAGCTCGAGACCCTTCATTCCAATAACATGATAGCCGGCATCCACATGCAGGATTTCTCCCGTCACACCCGATCCGAGGTCTGACAGCAGATAAAGAGCCGATTTTCCAACTTCCGCTTGGGTCACCGTGCGGCGCAACGGGCTGTTGGTTTCATTCCATTTCATAATCTCGCGAAAATCGCCGATGCCCGAGGCGGCTAGGGTTTTGATGGTGCCTGCTGAGATCGCGTTCACGCGGATATTATAGCGCCCCAGGTCTTCGGCCAAATAGCGCACAGAGGCTTCTAAAGCGGCCTTTGCCACACCCATAACATTGTAATTGGGCATGACTTTTTCGGCGCCATAATAGGTCATGGTCAGGCAGGATGCGCCCGGGGCCAAAAGCTCCTGAGCCGCTTGCAAAATAGCGGTGAAGGAATAGGCAGAAATATCCATGGTCATTAGGAAATTGGCCCGAGATGTGTTGATATATTGTCCGCGCAACTCGGATTTATCTGAAAAGCCAATGGCATGCACGATGAAGTCAATCTGGCCCCAGGTGTCTTTTGCTTGTTGCATCAAAGCGGCGATGGAGTCGGGGTCGCCTGCGTCACATTCTGCCACGATGGGCGCATTGAGCTGTTGGGCCAGCGGCAGGACGCGTTTTTTCATCGCCTCCCCCACATAGGTCACGCCGATTTCGGCGCCCTCGGCCTGCAAAGCCTCCGAGATGCCCCAGGCAATTGATTTGTCATTGGCCAGGCCCATGATCAGGCCCCGTTTTCCGGTCATCAGCCCCATTGGACTTTCCCCCATCGAGAATTATATACAGAATTGTCTAAGCGAACACCCCCTGTGCATCAACCCAAAGGCGACCTCTGACATGGAAAAAAGAACTGGAATTTTCGAAGGCAATGATCCCTTTGAATTGGCACGAGATTGGATGAGCGCAGCGGAAGCCGGGGAGCTCAACGATCCGAACGCTATGGCCCTGTCTACAGTTGACAGTCAGGGCATGCCCAATGCGCGGATCGTGTTGCTGAAATCTATCGAGGATGGCGGTTTTGTCTTTTATACCAATTATGAGAGTAAAAAGGCTCAAGAGGCCTTTGAAGCCGGCCGTGCGGCCTTTGTGATCCACTGGAAATCTCTGCGCCGCCAGATCCGGTGTCGTGGATTTGTGGAGCGCGAAGATGGACCGCTCGCGGATGATTATTTCATGAGCCGGTCGCCGCTGTCGCGGATCGGGGCTGTGGCTTCGATGCAGTCACAACCGCTTGAGTCGCGGCAGGTTTTGATGGACCGAGTTGACGCAGTGCGCGCGGAGCAGGGCGATTCTGTCACGCGGCCAAGTTTTTGGGGCGGGATTCGCATCACACCGGTCGAGTTGGAATTTTGGGCAGATGGCGACGCGCGTTTACACGACCGTTTTCGATGGACACGATCAACGCCAGAGGCGGAGTGGGATGTTCAACGTTTGTATCCCTAAGCCGTTTTTCAATTACCTGTGACATCCGATGGACGTCGGCGCGCAGACGGTGTCATTGACCCCAGACGAGAGGGACCGCGCAGGCAAAGTTTGGGCATCGCTGTGCGAAAATTTGCGTCAGCGCGGTGCATATGTGGTTGAGCGCTGCTCTAAATTAATTTACGATAGAAACGATTAAGTATTAGATATTTGAAATTGTTTAATTTAATTATTGAAAGATAAACATGTCACGAGACACTGTTGATGGCGGTTTGACGCTTACCGGAACAATTAAGTGGTTTGATCCTGTAAAAGGCTTTGGTTTCATCGTTTCCGATGAAATTGATATGGATATTTTGTTGCATGCCAATGTGCTGCGTAATTTTGGGCAAAGTTCGATTGCCGATGGGGTTGAGATCAAAGTGATCGCCCATCGCTCTGACCGGGGGATTCAGGCCTCTGAGGTCTTATCCGTCGCCTCGCCCAGTTCATTTAACACCTTTGGCTATGGAGAAATGGACGCGCTGGATGATGTGGCCCTGTCGGAGATTGAGCTACAGCCCGGGCGGATCAAATGGTTCGACAAGGCCAAGGGGTTCGGGTTTGCAAATGTGTTTGGAAAGTCTGAGGACATATTTGTGCATATCGATGTCTTGCGTCGGTGTGGACTTTCGGGTTTGGTTGCGGGCGAAGGGGTGGCCCTGAGAGTTGTCGAGGGTGAGCGGGGCTTGATGGCTGTTGCGATCCTAAGCTGGGAGGCGGCGCAGGTCGAATGAACAGTTACATTGCAATCCTCGCTGCGCTTGTCTGTTGTATCAGCAGCGTCGGCGCCGCGGATTGCAAGGAAGGTCACGTCCACTTGTCGGGGTCCTGGGGCAGCGCGAAATTCCAAGTTGAAGTCATGGATGACGAGGCCGAGCGGGCACGCGGTTTGATGCACCGGCCGCAGCTTGACAAGTTTTCTGCCATGCTCTTCGTCTATGAGCGCGAGCAGCTTTTGTCCTTTTGGATGAAAAACACCTTGATCGCCTTGGATATACTGTTTTTCGATTCTCAGGGGCGCTTGGTGAATATTCGCGCAGATGCGATTCCCGGCGATGAGACACCATTGCGCAGCACCGGGCCCGCGCAATATGTTTTGGAGATCAACGCTGGGCTTGCCGCCGCGTTAAAAATGGGTCCGAATACGGTTTTGAGCCACGCGCGGCTGGCTCAGAACGAAAAAACCCCCGGCTGTGTGTGAAAACCTCTTTTCTTTCTCAATCCAATTGCCTAAAGAAGCCGCAGTGTCGGGGCGTGGCGCAGTCTGGTAGCGCACCTGTTTTGGGTACAGGGGGTCGTGAGTTCGAATCTCGCCGCCCCGACCACTTTCTCTGTTAAATTCAGCATTTATTGCACCTTCGTCCGCGCGGGTTTTTGGCTGGCGACCTGCGGCTCAAACTCGCGATGGTGATCATCCGGCGAGGGATAGTTTCGATTATATCGGCTCTCTATGACAGATGCGCTGCGTCAAACGGTCTGTGCGCACGCTGTATTGTGGTCCCAAAAGGATAGAAATTTAATCGTTTTCTGCGTCAAGCGATTTTTCATTTTAATTAAGTTAAAAAATCGTTGACCTGCCCGCCGAAACTGGGGACAGTTAGTGGTGGCAGCGAAGAAATACACAAAATGTAGTGTTTCGAACTAGGCGGTGAGGCCCCTGGACCAAAACAGGTTTCAGAGATGTGAATGCTGGTTGATTAGTTAGAGAGCCGTATTTAAACGGCAAAATGAGGCAGAGACATGAAGATTGAACGGCGATTTACCAGCCCCAATGAAGACGCATATAGCTCAATTGAGTTCACAAAAACAACAAGCGAGATTCGCAATCCAGATGGCACAGTGGTGTTTCACCTTGCCGATCTCGAAGTTCCAGCATCATGGTCTCAGGTGGCCTCAGATGTGTTGGCGCAGAAATATTTCCGCAAAGCGGGTGTGCCTTCTGAAACGAAAGCCGTCAAAGAATCAGGTATTCCGAGCTTCCTGCGGCGTCGCGTGGCGTCAGAGAAGGCAACATTTGGCGGGGAAACCTCCGCCAAGCAAGTCTTTGATCGTTTGGCCGGCGCATGGGCCTATTGGGGCTGGAAGGGTGGCTATTTCACCACCGAAGAAGACGCCAGCGCCTATTTTGACGAAATGCGCTACATGTTGGCAACCCAAAGGGCCGCGCCAAACTCGCCGCAATGGTTTAACACGGGGCTTCATTGGTCCTACGGGATTGATGGCCCGGCGCAGGGGCATCATTACGTCGATTACAAGACGGGCAAGCTGACCAAATCCGACAGCAGCTATGAGCATCCGCAGCCGCATGCTTGCTTTATTCAATCGGTCTCCGATGATCTGGTGAATGACGGCGGGATCATGGATCTTTGGGTCCGTGAGGCGCGTTTGTTCAAATACGGTTCGGGTACAGGCACCAACTTCTCCTCCCTGCGCGGCGCCGGTGAACATCTCTCGGGCGGCGGTAAATCTTCTGGCCTGATGGGCTTTTTGAAAATCGGTGATCGGGCCGCCGGAGCGATCAAATCCGGTGGCACCACCCGCCGGGCCGCGAAAATGGTGATCTGTGATGCAGATCACCCGGATATCGAAGACTTCATCAATTGGAAGGTGATCGAGGAGCAAAAAGTGGCCTCCATCGTGGCCGGCTCCAAAATGCACGAAGAAAAGCTCAATTTGATTTTTGCTGCGATTAAATCATGGGATGGGGCGGCGACAGACGCCTATGATCCCAAAGTGAACCCCGCATTGAAAGAGGCGGTGAAGGCGGCGAAGAAAGTCTCCATCCCAGAGACCTATGTCAAACGCGTGCTGGATTACGCCAAACAGGGCCACACCAGCATCGAGTTCCCAACCTATGACACAGATTGGGATTCGGAGGCATATAACTCTGTCTCTGGTCAAAATTCCAACAACTCGATCCGTGTCACCGACGCGTTTCTCTACGCGGTTCAAAAGGATGCGGATTGGCAATTGTTGAACCGGACCGATGGCTCTGTTTCCAAGACCATAAAAGCGCGTGATCTTTGGGAGCAGGTGGGGCATGCTGCATGGGCCTGCGCCGATCCGGGCATTCAATATCATGACACGGTCAATGCTTGGCACACTTGCCCTGCGGACGGGGAAATCCGTGGGTCTAATCCGTGTTCTGAATATATGTTCCTAGATGACACCGCCTGCAATCTGGCCTCGATGAACTTGCTGACCTTCTATGAGAACGGTGAGTTCCAAGCAGAGGATTATGTGCATGCCACACGCCTTTGGACGGTGACCCTTGAGATCAGCGTCTTGATGGCGCAGTTCCCCTCCAAGGAAATCGCGCAACGCTCCTACGAATTCCGCACCCTGGGTCTCGGCTATGCCAATATCGGCGGGTTGTTGATGAATATGGGGTTGGGCTATGACAGTGACGAGGGCCGGGCGCTCTGCGGCGCGCTCACAGCTGTGATGACCGGTGTGGCCTATGCCACCTCGGCCGAAATGGC
>JADHLF010000046.1 GCA_016780825.1 Planktomarina sp.
GTGGCGGAGGAACAGGGATTCGAACCCTGGGAGGACTTTCACCCTCGTCGGTTTTCAAGACCGGTGCATTCGACCACTCTGCCACTCCTCCGACAGGCGTCTTCTTAATCGCGAGAAATTGATTCAGCAAGAGCAAGAATGCCCCGGGGGCGCAAGAAATCGCCTTTGAGCGATGATCATCAATACTGGGCTTTCCACCTGTGCCGCGATTGGGTTAGGTTGACCCGTAACAGAGCAGGCGTTTTGATCGATCCTGACGCCTGTTTTGGGCGACCGGTTACAATGGATCGGCCATAGATTTTTGGCAGCTGGCGCCAACCGGTGCCGCGCGCGACCATAGCAAGGAGGGGATCATGCCCAAACATTCCGGACCAATCTTGTTTTTAGCCTGTGTTTGCGCGTGGATCAGCGGGGCAGCCTCGGCCTTTGAAACCAAGGCGCAAGCGGCCTATGTGCTGGATCACGACAGCGGCACCGTGCTGCTGGCCAAGCAAGCGGAGGTGGCGCTTCCTCCGGCCTCAATGTCGAAATTAATGACTCTCTTTTTGGCCTTTGAAGCGCTCCGCGATGGGCGCCTGCGCTGGGAGGAGCGTTTGCCGGTCTCCACCCATGCCATGAGCTATGGCGGATCCACCATGTTTTTGGACACCACGGATCGGGTCACCGTCGAGGATCTCATTCGCGGCATTATCGTCTTATCCGGCAATGACGCCTGCGTTGTGATAGCCGAAGCCCTGTCTTTGGATGGCACCGAAGCGGGCTTTGCAGCGATGATGACCGATCGCGCCAAAGCTCTTGGCATGGAGCATTCTGTCTTTGCCAATTCCAACGGCTGGCCCGACATCAACCATCGAATGTCGATGAAAGATTTGGCCATTCTGGCGCAGCATTTGATCACCGAATTCCCAGAGCAATACAAGATGTTCTCAGAAACGGAATTTGGATTCGATGGGCGCGCGCCCAGCAACACACGCAACCGCAACCCATTGTTGACCCTTGGAATCGGCGCAGATGGGCTGAAGACCGGTCACACGGCGGAGGCCGGCTATGGTTTGGTTGGATCGGCGCAACAGGGCGAACGGCGGGTCATTTTCGTTTTGACGGGTCTGCAAAGCCAGCAGGAGCGGGCCGAAGAGGCCGAACGCATCGTCACTTGGGCCTTTCGGCAGTTCACCTCAAAAACACTCAGCCAGCCGGGCGAGGCTTTGGCTCAAGCCGCCGTTTGGATGGGCAGCAGCCGCAACGTTGGCCTATCGCTTGATGGTGCACCGAAGATCCTGATCCCTGTCACAGGCGGGCAAGAAATCACCTCGAAAATTGTGTATGACGGGCCCTTGCAGGCGCCTATCGTCAAGGGGGATCAGGTCGCCGAACTTGTCATTTCTGTGCCAGGCCTCCCCGAGACCCGCCTGCCATTGGTCGCGGCGCAGAGCGTCACGCGTGGCGGGTTTTTACCCCGCTTGCGCACAGCCGCCCTCGTGCTATTGCGTAAAGTAAATGGGGGCCTGTCCGGCACATAGATGACTGACGCAAAATTTTTATCCTTTGAGGGCATAGACGGCTGTGGGAAATCCACCCAAGCCAAGCGTTTGGCTGCCCATCTCACCGCTGCGGGCCAAGAGGTGGTCCTCACCCGTGAACCGGGCGGCAGCCCGGGGGCGGAAGCCATCCGCAGGCTTTTGCTGACCGGCGCCACCGACAAATGGAGCGCTGAGACCGAGCTGCTATTGTTCACCGCTGCCAGGCGCGATCACCTTGAGCGCACCATCGCCCCTGCCCTATCCGCGGGCAAGATCGTGGTCTGTGACCGCTTTGCCGACAGCACCCGTGTCTATCAAGGCGCCACGCGCGGGGATCTACGCGGCAAGGTCGATCAGCTGCACAGCGCGATGATTGGCCGTGAGCCAGACCTGACACTCATCATTGATGTCGACCCTGAAATTGCCCTCGCCCGCGGATTGGCGCGCAACTCCGGCGAGGATCGCTTCGAAGATTTTGGCCTGCCCTTCCAACAAAAGCTGCGGGCGGGTTTTCTGGCGCTTGCAGAGCAATATCCGCAAAGATGCCGCATTATCGATGGAAATCGCAGCCCGGATGCGATTTTTACTGATGTATTGGCACTGGCGACGTCATGAGTGATCTGCCACAAGCCGATCGCATTGCCGGCCTGCCTCACCCCTGTGAAACCGAACAATTATTCGGCCAAGATGCCGCTTGCGCGCAGGTCTTGGAGGCCTTCAACGGGGACCGGATGCATCATGCTTGGATGCTGACTGGCCCCAAAGGGATTGGCAAAGCCAGCCTTGCCTATCACATCGCACGTTTTTTGCTTGCCGCCGAGCCCGCCGGAGACAGTCTCTTTGGCGCGCGGCCGGAGGCTAAAAGCCTAATCGTTCCCGCCGATCTTCCGGTGGCGCGCCGTATCCGGGCGGGATCGGAGCCGGGCCTTTGTGTCTTGCGCCGGCCTGTGGATGAAAAAACTGGCAAGCTCAGGACCGTGATCCCCGTCGATACCGTGCGCGAATTGCGCCGGTTCTTCAGCCTCTCGGCCGGTGGCAATGGTCGGAGGGTGGTCATTGTCGACTGCATTGATGACATGAATGCCAATGCGGCCAATGCGTTGCTCAAAGTTCTGGAAGAGCCGCCGCAAGATGCGATCTTATTGCTCGTGACCCATCAGCCAAGCCGGATTTTGCCCACCATTCGTTCGCGCTGCCGCAGCGTGGCCTGCGCGCCTCTGTCGCCCGAGGATTTACAACGCGCCTTTGCACAGGCCTTGCCGGGGCAGGCGTTTGACCCGGGCCTAAACGCGCTGGCGGCAGGTTCTGTGGGACGGGCCGCAGAGCTGGCTCTCACCGGTGGCGTCGACACCTACCGCGCCATTGTGAGCCTGTGCCACGGCTTGCCGCAGCTCGATCGCAGCGCTCTGCTCAAATTGGCCAATTCTTCAGGCCGTGCCAGTGATGGACCATTGGACCAGCTTCTCGATCTTTTTGATCTATTTCTGGCCCGTCTGGCCCGCGCCGGGGTAAGCGCAGCTGGGCAAGAGGCGGCAAGCGGCGAGGCGGAGATCTTCGCCCGCCTCTGCCCCGGACCCGCAGCCGCCCGAATTTGGGCCGATGCCCAGCTCGAGCTCAGCCAAAGAGCGCGGCAGGGGAAGACAGCCAACCTTGACCCCAGTTCGCTGATCTTAGATATGGGATTAAAGATAGAAGAAACCGCGTCGAAAATCTTGCGCGAGAAAGGTCTTTCGTGATCGAGGCGCCAAAACTGACCGACAGCCATTGCCATCTTGATTTTCCAGATTTTGAGGGCGAGCTAGACCAGATCATCGCGCGGGCGGCCGAGGCCGGCGTGCGCCGTATGGTGACGATTTGCACACGCCTGCGCCAAGAGCCCCAGGTGCGCGCCATTGCCGAAACCTATGCGCCGGTCTTCTATGCCGCCGGCATCCATCCGATGCATGCCGACAAAGAGCCACTGGCCAAGGTCGAAGAGTTGCTCGCTCTGGCGACGCATCCGAAATTTGTCGCCATCGGCGAAACCGGACTGGATTATCACTACACCGCCGAGAGCGCCGAACTGCAAAAGCACTCCTTGCGGGTTCATATTGAGGCCGCTCAAAAAAGCAACCTGCCTTTGATTATCCATGCGCGCGCCGCTGATGAGGATATGGCTGAAATTTTGAGCTCTGAATATCGCAACGCACCCTTTAGCTGCGTCATGCATTGTTTCAGCTCATCACCTGAGCTTGCACGCGCGGCTTTGGATTTGGGGTTTTACCTGTCCATGTCCGGCATCGCCACATTCCCAAAATCCCAAGAGGTGCGCGACATCTTCGCATCGGCCCCCTTGAACAGGATATTAGTGGAAACTGACGCCCCCTATCTCGCGCCACCGCCCTACCGCGGCAAACGCAATGAACCGGCCTATACCGCCTATACCGCTCAGGTCGGCGCCGATGTCTTCGGCCTCTCGTTGACGGAATTTGCCGCCCAAACCGAGGCCAACTTTGAGCGTCTCTTTTGGAAAGCCGCATGATGCGCCGGGTCACTATATTGGGATGCGGCTCCTCGGGCGGCGTGCCGCGTTTGGGTGACAATTGGGGCGCTTGCGATCCAGGCAATCCCAAAAATCGCCGCCATCGTTGCTCCATTTTGATCGAGCAATCCGGGTCAGAGGGCACAACGCGCGTCCTCATCGACAGTTCGCCCGATTTGCGCACGCAATTATTGACGGCACAGGTGGGCGCGCTGGACGCCGTGGTTTACACCCATGCCCATGCAGATCACGTGCACGGGCTGGACGATCTGCGGATGATCGTTATCAACATGCGCCGCCGCCTACCGGTTTGGGCAGATGGGCCAACAAAATCCGATCTGTTGTCGCGGTTCTCCTATGCGTTTGAAACACCCGAAGGCTCAAGCTACCCGCCCATCTTGGAGATGAATGACATAAGCGGCCCCTTCGCCATCACAGGGGCCGGTGGCGCGCTCGACTTCACCCCCTTTGAAGTGGCCCATGGCACAATCACCGCGCTGGGATTTCGCATTGGCGATATGGTGTATTTGCCCGATGTCTCCGACATCCCCCAAAATGCCTGGTCGCATTTACAAGGTCTCGACCTTTGGATTGTCGATGCGCTGCGCTATGATCCTCACCCCTCTCACACGCACTTGGAAAAAACCCTTGAGTGGATTGCACAGGTGCAGCCAAAACGCGCAATATTAACCAACATGCATGTGGATTTGGACTACGCGACATTGCAAGCCGAGTTGCCCGATGGCGTTGTGCCGGCCTTCGATATGATGACAGAAGTCCTCTGACATGAGCATCCTGCTCCAAGTGATCCTGCCGGTATTTTTCGTCGTTGGCTTTGGATATCTGGCCGTTTGGCGCCAGTGGTTCTCCGACGCAGGGGTTGGCGCCTTAATGGCCTTCACGCAAAATTTTGCAATTCCGTGTTTGCTGTTTCGTGCCATCTCAACGTTGGACCTGGGGCAAACCTTCCAACCGGGGCTGCTCGGAAGCTTTTACATCGGCGCGATCGCCGGTTTTGCCGCGGGCCTGTTCGGGGCGCGCATCCTGTTCAAGCGCAGTTGGGAAGACAGTGTGGCCATCGGGTTTTGCTGCCTCTTCTCAAATACAGTGCTCTTGGGCCTGCCCATCACAGAACGGGCCTATGGCGCGGATGCCCTGACCGCAAATTTTGCCATCATCGCGGTCCATGCACCGATCGGATATACCCTCGGCATCACGGTGATGGAGCTGGTCCGAGGACGCGGCCTAAGCGGCCGCGCGCTTTTGCGTAAAATATTAAAATCAGTATTTAAAAATGCGTTGGTGATTGCCCTGAGCCTTGGGTTTGCGATCAATTTGTCGGGCTTTGTTTTGCCAGAAATCATCACCGATGGCATTGATCTTTTGTCCCGAGGTGCTCTGCCGGCAGCCCTGTTTGGCTTGGGCGGTGTTTTGGTGCGATATCGGCCGGAGGGGGATATCCGGGTAATTTTATATATCTGCGCGATTTCGCTTTTGCTTCATCCCGCTTTGGTTTGGATCACAGGAAGCTATGTCAATCTCTCCACCGGTGATTTTCGCAGCGCGGTCCTGACCGCCGCCATGGCGCCGGGCGTCAACGCCTATATTTTCGCGCAAATGTATGGGCGCGCGCAGCGGGTCGCGGCTTCTGCCGTCTTGATCAGCACCGGTCTCACGATTTTCACCGCAAGCCTCTGGCTCTACGCGCTGGGCTAGAGCTCAGGCTTCGGCAAATCTCGAGGCCCGAAAACCCGACAACAGGGGACTCGGGCGGCCTTGCAATATTTCCTCAGCCAACAGCTGTCCGATCAATGGACCAAGGGTCACACCGCTGTGCATCACGGCCAGAAAAACCCCCGGAGCGCCGGGAACCGCGCCCACCACCGGCAGGCCATCCAAGGGCACGGGGCGCTCCCCCAGCTTCACTTCAGCCAGCGACACATCCGGTTGGCCGCGCAATTTTTGGCGAATCCGCGCAATCACAGCAGTCGCAAGCGCGGGCGCATCCTGGGATGGATCCAAATCACCACTGAAGATTTCCCCCGCGACAATACTGCCATCGGGATTTTGTCTAAAATGCACATCGGGCGTCATGAGAATATGATGAATGCGCGTCTGCACCGGCCGGGTTTGCACGATCATGCCGCGTTTATTGGCCATGGGCAAAGCCCAGCCGACACCCGCCAGATCGCGGCAGGCCGCGGCGCCCGTGGCCAAAATCACGAAATCACAGGGCAGATCGCCGGCATTGGTCTGAACAATATGGCCGGCACCAGGACGGGATCGCACCGCCGTCACTTGCCGTTCGGGGCAAAGCTGCCCGCCGCGCCGCGCCACATGCGCCAGAAGGGACCGCGCCACAGATTGAGCCTGCGCGGCCCCTTCCATAGGCGTGAACAGCGCATGGGCGGGACAGGCGCGCAGATTGGGCTCAAGCGCCGCAATCTCATCGTGATCAAGGCACCGGGCCTCGTAGCCCCGCGCGGTCAGACTGGCAAATTGCGCTTCAAAATCTTGCCCCGCATCTTCCCACCACAGCGTGCCTGGCCAGCTGGCATGGGCCTGCAAGTCAAACCTCTGCCCCAGGTCGCGGAAGGCCGTGACGGCCGCAGATCGCAGATCGAAATAGGCTTGGGTTTCAGCAAAACTGGCATTGATCCAGCCAAAGGAGTTGGCACTGGCCAAGCCGCCCAATGGGCCCTGATCCACAACGGTGACCGCGGCGCCAAGATCTTGGCAGGCCAAAGCCGTGCTGGCGCCGATGATTCCAGATCCCACGATCACAACTTTTGCAACTGCCGTCATATCCTGCCCGTCCGTCCCTGCGCTTTCGCCCCTTGGGCGAGCATGACATGTTCGCAGCCTGCGCCCAAAGCAATTTTCATCCCAAGCGGGGAAAAATGATCACAGCGGGGGATTGAATCGGAGTTTGCCGATCCGCCCCCTTGTTTCTGCCCCACAGAAGGCCAAATCTAGAAGGCACAAGGAATCAAAAATGCACAATAATTCGCCCGAACAAATGCCCGCCTTGCAAAATCCCGCGCCGAATGTGCGCGATCGGGAAAAGATGGAAGGGGGCAAGGCATTTCGGCTGCAAACCGAGTTCACCGCAGCAGGCGACCAACCCACCGCCATCAAAGAGCTGGTGGAGGGTATTACTGCGGGCGAAGCCAATCAGGTCTTGCTCGGGGCCACGGGGACGGGCAAGACCTTCACCATGGCGCGGATCATACAAGACACCCAGCGCCCGGCGATTATTCTTGCGCCCAACAAAACCCTCGCAGCCCAGCTTTATGGCGAATTTAAAGGATTTTTCCCAGACAATGCGGTGGAATATTTCGTCAGCTATTACGACTATTACCAACCGGAAGCCTATGTGGCCCGCTCGGACACCTATATTGAGAAAGAAAGCCAGATCAACGAGCAAATTGACCGGATGCGCCACTCGGCGACCCGCGCTTTGCTGGAACGTGATGACGTGATTATCGTGGCTTCTGTGTCCTGTATCTATGGCATAGGGTCGGTTGAAACCTATGGGGCGATGACCCAGGACCTGCACAGTGGCAATTGCTACGACCAACGCCAAGTCATTGCCGATCTCATCGCCCAACAATATCGCCGCAATGACCAAGCCTTCCAACGCGGCACCTTTCGGGTGCGTGGAGACAGTTTGGAGATTTGGCCGGCGCATTTGGACGACCGCGCTTGGCGTTTAAGCTTTTTTGGTGAAGAGCTGGAAACGATTGTTGAGTTTGATCCGCTGACCGGAGCACGCACCGATACGTTTGAGCGGGTGCGGATTTATGCCAACAGCCACTATGTGACCCCGCGCCCGACCATGCAGCAGGCTGTGATCGGCATCAAAAAAGAGCTGCGTATGCGGCTTGATCAATTGGTGAACGAGGGCAAATTGCTTGAAGCGCAACGGCTGGAACAGCGCACAAATTTTGATCTGGAAATGCTTGAAGCAACCGGCGTGTGCAGCGGAATTGAAAATTATTCACGCTATCTCACCGGCCGCGCGCCCGGCGAGCCTCCGCCAACACTGTTTGAATTCATTCCCGACAATGCCATTGTCTTTGCCGATGAGAGCCACGTTAGCGTGCCGCAGATTGGCGCGATGTATAAGGGCGACTATCGCCGCAAATTCACCCTCGCCGAACACGGGTTCCGATTGCCGTCTTGTATGGACAACCGGCCGCTCAAATTCGAAGAATGGGATGCGATGCGGCCTCAGTCGATTTTTGTCTCTGCCACCCCATCCTCATGGGAGCTGGACCAAGCGGGCGGCGTTTTCACAGAGCAGGTGATCCGTCCAACGGGCCTGCTGGATCCCCCGGTGGAAATTCGTCCCGTGGAAACACAGGTCGATGATCTTCTGGATGAAATACGCAAAGTCACGGCTATGGGGCAAAGGGTTCTGGCCACAACATTGACCAAACGCATGGCCGAGGATCTTACGGAATATCTGCATGAGCAGGGCATTCGGGTGCGCTATATGCACAGTGATATCGACACGATTGAGCGCATCGAGATACTGCGGGATTTGCGGTTGGGCGCCTTCGATGTGTTGCTGGGCATCAACCTTCTGCGTGAGGGGCTTGATATCCCTGAATGCGGTTTGGTTGCGATCCTTGATGCGGATAAGGAGGGCTTTTTGCGATCTGAAACGTCTTTGGTTCAAACCATTGGCCGGGCCGCGCGCAACGCCGATGGGCGGGTCATCATGTATGCAGATCGCATGACAGGCTCGATGGAACGCGCGATCAATGAAACCAACCGAAGGCGCGAAAAGCAACATGCCTATAATGTCGCCCATGGCATTACCCCTCTGACGGTGAAAAAGAACGTCGAGGATGTGCTTGCCGGTCTTTATAAGGGCGATACAGATATGGCGCGGGTTACGGCGAAGATTGACCCGGCCTTGCAAGGCGGCAATATCCAAACCGTCCTTGAAGGGTTGCGGCTTGATATGCGTAAGGCGGCAGAGAATTTGGAGTTTGAGGAGGCCGCCCGTCTGCGCGACGAGGTCAAACGCCTCGAAACCGTTGAGCTGACGATCTCGGATGATCCCCTGGCCCGGCAATATGCGGTCGAAAAAGCAGTTGAAGACGCCCAAAACGCCTCAGGTCGATCAAAAGCTGGCCGCGCCGGTCAAAGAGGTGGCGCGCGGCGGCGCAAATAATCCGTGCCCCGCGCGAGAAGGGGCAATAGGATCTGCGCCCCATTGCCCCTGACCTGTCGGCAGGCCGCGGATTTAGGTGGGGTTGTCCATACGCGCCGTGAGATTGACACTCCCGCGACAGGCGCGCGACCAGTGCAGCTTCACCTGACTGCCACTGCCGCCTTGCTCGGCTTGAGAATGCGGCAATTCATAGATATTTCTGCTGCCTGATTGGATGGCGCCAACCGGAACAACCGCCTCGACCGTCCGCGCGCGGCCGTTGAACGGCAGGAAAGGCGCAAAATCAACCGTCCAGGTTTGGGTGTCTGAGGCTTGGGTATGTTCCAAGATGCATGGATTGTAGATTGGCTCATTGATGGCGTTGAACGTATTGCCTTGCACCACAACATTGCGAGCCTTGTTGTGGTTGAGCGCCGCGAAGGTGCTGTCCACAGATTCAATGCGATCAATTGGCCCGTTGATTGAGCGAAAAACATTGCCGGTCATCGTCAACCCATGCAGGAAATGGCCTGGCCCATAAGGTTTGATCACCAAAAAGCTAAACCAAGAGGCCACATCATTGGCAGTGAAAATATTGCCCGTGATGGTCAATCCCCCAAAGGAATATTGGTTTACGAAGGACGGGTCGGCCTCGTATTCATTGGTCCATTCAATGAAGTTATTGTCGACATAATTCCCAGTGATCAGCGTTTTGATATTTGTTGTGGTAAAAACAATCCCCCCTTTGCGCACCCCATTGGTTTCTTGGTCGCTATGAAACCAGTGGTTGCCCGTAATCACCGACCCCGAGCCGCCCAGAATGCCGAAATGCTTAAAATGCATGGCCCGACAGTCGCGGATTTTAACGTCGTTATTATTGGCGTTAAAGGCTATCGACACCCGGTCCTGCACCTTCAGCGGGCTTTCATTTGAGATGAATTGACAGCGATCGAACATCATCCCTTGGCAGGCCGTCCCCGGCGAGGTGATCCCGCGGTCTTTGGGTTTGACGATCAAGCAATCACGGAAGTGGAAGGTCTCGCCATCGGGCGGCAGCAGCACCGCTGAGGCATTTCCGGTGCATTGAAAATCAATCCCGTCAAAATGCGCCCCGCTGACCTTTTGAAACCCAGAAAAATCGAGCAGATATTTGAAACGTGTGAAGGTAAATTGATGGGTGCCCGCAGCCCCATAAAGCGGTTGGGATAATGTGAGCGATTGGCTGCCAACATTGACCTCTTTGACATAGACTTCCCGTCCCACGCCTGTGCCTTCCACCAAGGATCCAACGGCAATATTGGCGATATTGGCCACAGATGTCAGCGATTTGGGATCAGAGGTTGAATAGGTGGCCTGAGCCACCACTTTGTCGCTGTTCCACGCGGTACTGGCATTGGCTTGAATTTGACCGTTCTGAACCACGCGACGGCTATTGAACACCGTTTTATTGTTGACCGCCGCTTGCATGTCGAGCGGTCCATCCAGCTCAATCCGGCGCCCGCCCATATCGAGGCTGTAATGATCGTTGAAATTCAACAAAGATTGATAGGCCTTTTTGAAGGCCAACACCTCATCGCCAAAAGCGTCAATATAGCTGGGCAGGTTGAAGTCCTTCAGCAGAGTCAGGCGGGCCGAGTCCGGCATGGTGATATTGCCAACAAAGCGCACTCGGTTTTGGAAAGTGATCGACCCATTGATGCGGAACGTGCCCCGCGGCACCAGAACCTCACGACCAGCCGCCGCCTTATCTGCCGCTTCAAATGCGTCATGATCGTCGGCAAAGCCGTCGCCAATCGCCCCATAGTCCCGCACATCAACCGCGCCAATCAGTTGATCAACGAAGGCGCCGCTGATGTCTTCGATAATAATATCCTCAATGCGCACAACACCGCCGCTTGGGCCGGTGAGATTAAGGCCAAAATGCCCATAAATGGCATCTTTACCCCAATGCAGATCAACGCCTGTGCGGTTGCCTGATCCGACAATGGCCGAGAGCTCGACCACCTCACCATAGGTGTTGAGAGTTGTGACCGGCCCCGTTTCGTTCACCCCAGTCAAATGCACATTGCCCGCAGCCCCAGGCCAACCGGCGATGCTCACCGTGGGAAATGCGCCCGATACCAATTTCACACGCGTGCGAATGCGCAGATGGCAGCCCGGTGAGAGCGGTGTTTGATAAAAAGCACGCAGCTTTTGCACGGTTTGCGTCTTGGTCAGCTCCAAGCATCCGGAAAAATCTTGATCCGCCGGCACAAAGGCCGCATTGGGCTCATTGTCATAGTCATCTTGCCCGGGCGTGCCGTCCTGGCTCGACCAATGATGTAACCCAAAAGCAAATTTAGGTGGTGTAAAGACGATCCCATCGGTGATTGTTTTGTTCATAAAAGCCCCTTTCCAAACGCCGCTCCATGCGTTTGTGTGATTGATCCGCAACCGCAGCCCCTCGGCGGGGTGCTGCTCTGCGAAACAGGGGTAAAAGCTCGGCGTTAAGAAGGTCTGGCTGTAGCGTACGGTGCTCAGACACCCGTCTCTTGCGAGGGCAAAAGCTGGACAGCATTTATGCGCCATAGGCCGTCCAATTGGATCATTTGATAAGCCATAATGTGATATCGGCCCTGGCCGTCGCGAATTTGCACTTTCTGCCAGTAATACCCTTCAACCGGGGCGAGTTCCAAAAACGCAATCTCAGACGGGCGGTACACCATAGGATAGCCTTGCCGCACCATGCGCCCAAACACCTCTGGCGCGCGGAATATCTGCTGTATCGTGGGGCTGGCGTAGGTAAAGGCGCGCTCAAAGTCATCCGCCTGAAAAGCGGCGATCTGCGCGCGGATTGTTGTTTCAATCTCTTTGCTCTCCGCCCAAGCCGGAAGGGCCGCAGCGACCCAAAAAGCAATTGCTAGAATGACCTTTTTCATAAACCCCTCCTGTTGCTTGCTTGGAAAGTAGCGCGCAACAGGAGGGGGGCAAATGCCGGGCGGTTAGACAAACGCGCCGTCAAGGCCCTTGTCGATCAAGGCGATACTCTCTTCGATGCCCAACAGCGCGATAAAGCCGCCAAACCGTGGTCCCTGTGATGCGCCCAAAAGCACCTCATAGAGCGCTTTAAACCAATCGCGCATCGGGTCAAACCGCTCGCGCCCGCAGGCGAAAACCAAAGATTGCAGCGCATCCCCATCCAAACCTTGATCCCAAGCCTTCAGCCCGTCGCGCAGCGCGATCAAGGCCTCTCGCTCGAGATCCGTTGGCGCACGGTAGACTTTGGCAGGTTTGACGAAATCATTGTAGTAACGCACCGCGAACTCCGCCGCCGCGTCCAAATCCGCATGGGTTTGCGCCGAGGCTTCAGGCGCGTAGCGTTTGATGAAGCCCCAGAGGTGATCTTTATCTTCCGCCCCTGACACAGACGCCAGATTGAGCAGCATTGAGAAAGGCACGACCATCTTACTGACCGGCACATCACCGCCATGAATATGCCAAACCGGATTGTTCAGACGTGCTTTGTCGTCTTGCGTCTCATAGGCGCGCAATTGTTGGTGATATTCGTCCACCGCCTTGGGAATCACATCAAAATGCATCCGCTTGGCGGTTTTGGGTTTAAGATACATGAAATAGGACAGGCTTTCCGTGCTAGCATAGGTCAACCACTCGTCAATCGACACGCCATTACCAGAGGTTTTCGAGATCTTTTGCCCATTTTCATCGAGGAACAATTCATAGCTGAAATGCTCCGGTGCCGGGTGGCCCAGAATGCGACAAATACTATCATATATAGGGGTATTGGTGGAGTGATCCTTGCCATACATCTCAAAATCCACCCCAAGGGCCGCCCAGCGCGCACCAAAATCAGGTTTCCACTGCAGCTTCACATTGCCGCCGGTCACCGGGAGGGTCATCTCTTCGCCCTCTTCGGTGTCAAAGGTGATGGTGCCATTTTGAGCGTCCACGGATTTCATCGGCACATAGAGCACCCGTCCGGTTTCAGGATGAATAGGCAGGAAGATCGAGTAAGTCTTTTGCCGCTCCTCGCGCAGCGAGGCCAGCATCACCTTCATGATGTCATCGTATTTTTCCACAGCGCGCAGCAAAATCTGATCAAATTGACCAGATTGATAGAATTCTGTGGCGCTGATAAACTCATATTCAAAGCCAAATGTGTCCAAAAACCGGCGCAACATGGCATTATTGTGATGACCAAAACTCTCATATTCTCCAAAAGGATCTGGAACAGAGGTCAAGGGCCGCTGCAAATGCGCGATCAACTTCTCTGGATTTGGCACATTTCCTGGCACTTTGCGCATACCGTCAAGATCATCAGAGAAACAGACAAGCCGGGTTGGCAGGTCGCTCAATTCTTGAAACGCGCGCATAATCATTGTGGTCCGCGCCACCTCACCAAAAGTGCCAATATGCGGCAGCCCGCTGGGACCATAGCCCGTCTCAAACAAGACATAGCCTTTTTCAGGCGGCTTCTTTTCAAAGCGTTTCAAAATCCGCCGTGCCTCTTCAAAGGGCCAGGCTTTCGATTGAGCAGCAGCGTCACGCATTTTGGACATGTTTAACTCCAGTTTCCTGACGCTTCCCTATTGCCGCACGGGCGTCGGGTCAATAAGTTGTCAGCACAGCTAGAAAGGACATCGCTTCGTGACGACCCATCCCCCTTCTCTTTCATCGCAAGATTGCTTGGTTGCGGTCATGATTGCCGTATCTGCAAGTGACGAAAACATTCGCACAGCGGAGCTGATGAGCATTCAAGCGATCGTCAACCACCTGCCGATCTTTGCGCACTACGATGTCGATCGAATCAAATCTGTGGCCGCTATGGTCTTGGATCTTTTGTCCGAGGAAGACGGGTTGGATGCTCTGTTTGGCTTGATCCGAGACGGGCTGCCGGATGGTTTGAACGAAACCGCCTATGCGATGGCCTGCGATGTGGCCGCGGCGGATGGAAAATTAGGGCAAATCGAGTTGCGCATGCTTCAAGAGATCCGCCATGAGCTCGAGGTTGATCGCCTGCATGGCGCGGCCATTGAAGCGGGAGCTCGCGCAAGGTTTCGCACCCTAGCGTAAATGCCCCAACCATTCGCGCAAGAGCGCGTATTGCAGGCTGCGCGATCGTGCTTCCCAACCCTTGGCCCCCGGCGGGTTTTCACGGCCTTTCACTTTTTCGCGCCGCGCCATATCGGCGGTCAAAATAGCAAAGCCGAGGCTTTTGCCTCCATATGTGAGATATCCTGACAGAGAGCTGACAAAATTTAACGTGCCTGTTTTGACCCGCAGATCCACGCCCGCCATCGGCTTTCCTTTATCGCGTAAGATCTTGGGCTTGAGCAAATCGGCCAGCCCGTTGCGATGGTGCCAAGCCATGAACAACGCCAACCCGCCGGCGGTCAGCCGCGATTGATCCGACAGACCCGAGTGATCAACAACCGCTCCGCGCATCCCATGGGCCTGGGCAAACTGGCTCAGAGCCGCCGCCGAGTCACGCAGATTTGGCGCGCCCGAGGCCGTGAGGCCAATCACCTCAGCGGTTAAATTCGTCGACAGTTTCAACATGGATTTGGCAATTTCATGATAAGGGCGCGACTGCTTTTGCGCGATGTCCACCTCCAGCACCGCCTCCGGTCGCTGACCCGTGACGATGGTGGGAGGCGGCAGCTCAATGCCCATCTCGGCGCATATCCCCTGAAAGGCTTCACCGGCATAGCGTCTTGGATTGCGCGCAGGCAACCACCGCCCCCCATCCTTACCCAAGGCAGAGCGCTGCACCGACCATTGCTCGCGCTCGGGGGCGTATTGATACGCATAGCTCGGCGCGTCCCGCTCCTCCACGCGCATCCCAATCGAGGGGATTTGCGGCCGATAAATTCGACCCGGCGCGCTCATTGACAGATCATAGCCGCCCTCAGCCTGGCGGGCCCATTCAAATTGCACCCGGTTCAGGTTGAGATTCACCCCGGCAATCGCCGGGTTATAATTGGCTTGCGGCAATTGGCTGCTGTCGATTTCACGCAGGTAGGGAAATCCATTGTCCACAATCAAAAGCCGACCTTTAACCCGGTGAATAGCTGTTTTCTGTAGCGCCTTGGCAAAATTGACCAAATCATCTGTGTGCAATGTTGGATCCGCAGATCCAGTCAAAATGATATCCCCAACAAGCGTCCCATCGATCACCCGTCCTTGCAGACTTAAACGCGTGACGAATTGAAAATCGCGCCCAAGTTTTTGCAAGCCATAGGCGGCGGTCAGTGCCTTGGTCACACTGGCCGGAGGCAATTCAGCCTCTGGGGCATAGGCGTCCAGAAGCTCCCCCGTTTCTGGATCCATCAGCGCGCAGCTGACCTGACCTTTGAGAGCAAACGAGCGAATAACCTCCGCAGCGCCGCCCAAGAGATCAGAGGATATATCCGGCCTGGCAACGGGCCGCAAAGATCGCAACGGCGCCACAGCAAAGGCTGAGGAGCCAAGTGCCGCAAGGGCCGTGCTGAGTGCTGCTCTGCGCGTGAACGTATTTTTCATCCCCAATGGCTAGCGGGGCGCATGGGCCTTTGGCAAGAGCATTTTCAAAAGGTCTCTGCATCACCCAACCGCCAAGCCAGAACACTTTGCCCGGTGGCATCACCGGGCTGCGCCTGCCCGCCCCCCGGCAGGCGCATTCAGCATCTCAATATGCTGGTATATATGGACATTGCTCAAGTTTTGCAGTGATTTCATCTCCCGACATATGCGCCCACCAAGGCAGGCGCTTCCCTCATTTCATGTTAAAATGGCGCTATAGAGCGGTCTTGCTTCAAGGGGGCTGGTGCCGAAGGCCGGCGGCTGCTACCCCGACGGGATGTGGCGCGCGATACTCTTTATGTTGATCGGCATGATGCTGATCCCAACCGGCGATGCCGCCAGCAAACTGCTGTCGAATACCCATGGCTATCATCCGTTTTTCATCACATGGGCCCGGTTCGCCGTTGGATCACTCTTGGTGCTGCCTTTCATACCACGCCGCTGTTTCAAGGTGTTTCGCAACCCGGTGGCTTGGGGGCGCGGGCTGCTCCTGGCTGTTGGCATCAGCGTCATCACCTTTGCGGTCGCATTGGAAGACTTGGCAGATGTCTTCGCGGTGTTTTTCATTGGGCCAATCATCAGCTACATTCTGGCGGCGATCTTTCTCAAAGAAACCATCACCCTAGAGCGTAGCGCGTTGTTGGTCATAGGCTTCACCGGAATTTTGCTCATTGCCAGACCCGGCTTTGGCTTTTCCATTGGACTGGCCTGTGCCCTTTTCGCCGGGTGCAGCTATGGCGTGTTTCTGACCCTGTCGCGTCTGGCCGCAGGCCAGGAGGAGCCCAAAGCGCTTTTGTTCTCGCAATCGCTCATCGCCGCCGGTCTGTGCACGCCCATGGCGCTGATATATTGGCCAGAGCATCTCTTCGCCAGCCCAGCCATGCTCACCGTCTCGGGCGCAGCCTCGATGCTCGGAAATATGTTTTTGATCCTCGCCTATGGGCGCGCACCCGCCACGCGCATGGCGCCCTTCGTCTATTTTCAACTCTTGGGCGCCTTGCTATTGGGATGGGGTGTTTTTGGTACGCTGCCAGATGTCTTGGGGCTTGCCGGTTTGGCCTTGCTGATGATCTCAGGCTTTGGCTCTGCCTTCTTGCGCCGCTAACCCCAGCCTCCGCGGTTGCGAATGGCCGAGGAGCTGGCCGGGCTCTGCGGCATATCCACAAAACACCAGGCTGGAGCAGTGCAATGACTCAATAGCCTTGACGCATGCGCGGGGAGCCTTGCGGAGGCAAAGCGCCGCGCCGCTGGCGCGCATTGCGCCGCCAACCCCTGCCCTGGTCGCGCCAAAATTCCCAGGGGCATGATCTGGAAAATATCCTGCCAATCCCTCCACTTATGGATCTGCGCCAGATTATCAGCCCCCATGAGCCA
The DNA here is from genome assembly GCA_016780825.1 of Planktomarina sp. Taxonomy (GTDB): domain Bacteria; phylum Pseudomonadota; class Alphaproteobacteria; order Rhodobacterales; family Rhodobacteraceae; genus Planktomarina. Next base: position 17,138 of record JADHLF010000046.1, read on the forward strand.
GGTGAATCGCGTGGTGGGGTAGATCGCCCGCAGCCCGCGCAAGCTGTCACAGGTGAACCTTGTGTCCAGATGGGATTCCAAATCGGTGACGACAATGCGCGGATGGTCACTCAGGCGCTTGGCATGGGCCACCCGTTTGTCGAGCGGCGCAGGTCCTTGCGGTTTCAAAGGATTGGCCGGGCTGACCAGCCACCAGATTTGATGAAGATCAAAGCGCTTGAGCGCCTGCTCGGAAATCCGCAGGTGCCCTTCATGGGCCGGATCAAACGACCCGCCCAAAAGGCCGACACGCCGCCCGGCGCTGGATTTTGGCAAATTAAACCGCATCATCCCTTACCTTTAGCGCAGATAGACCCCTGCGCAAGCCATGGCCGCGCCAGTTTTGGCAAATTCATATTTGCGCCGAGGCGCGCGTCACTGTAACAGAGGTTTGAATTTTTCAGTCAAACACCCGAGGGTACAGATGGCCACATATCAATACGTATACCACATGGATGGCGTTTCAAAAACCTATCCCGGTGGCAAAAAATGTTTCGAAAACATCCGCCTGTCATTCCTTCCCGGTGTAAAAATCGGTGTGGTCGGGGTGAACGGCGCGGGGAAATCAACCCTGCTCAAAATCATGGCCGGTTTGGATACGGATTTCTCGGGTGAAGCCTGGGCGGCAGAGGGCGCGAAAGTGGGCTACCTGCCTCAGGAGCCGAAACTGGAAGCAGGCCTGACCGTTCGCGAGAATGTTATGCTGGGCGTGAAGGCTAAAAAAGACATCTTGGATCGCTACAATGATCTTGCGATGAATTACTCCGATGAGACCGCCGATGAAATGGCGCAGCTGCAAGATGAAATTGATGCCAATAATCTTTGGGATTTGGACGCTCAAATTGACGTCAGTATGGAGGCCCTGCGCTGCCCACCAGACGATGCGATGCCTGAAAATCTTTCGGGCGGGGAAGCACGCCGCGTGGCCCTGTGCCGGCTATTGCTCGAGCAACCGGATATGTTGCTGCTTGATGAGCCCACCAACCACTTGGACGCTGAAACCATTGCTTGGCTCCAAAAACACTTGATTGACTATACCGGCACAATCCTCGTTGTGACCCACGACCGCTATTTTCTCGATGACATTACCGGTTGGATCCTCGAAATTGATCGGGGGCAAGGCGTGCCCTATGAAGGCAATTACTCCTCTTGGCTTGAACAAAAGGCAAAGCGCTTGGCGCAAGAATCGCGTGAGGATAAGTCCAAACAAAAAACGCTGGAGCGCGAATTGGAATGGATGCGGCAGGGTCAAAAGGCCCGGCAGGCAAAATCCAAAGCCAGGATTGCCGCCTATAATGACATGGCCAATCAATCCGAGCGTGAAAAACTGGGACGTGCGCAAATCATCATCCCAAATGGGCCAAGATTGGGGTCCAAGGTCATTGAAGTCTCTGGGCTCAAGAAAGCCATGGGCGACAAGTTGTTGGTCGAAGACCTCTCCTTCTCACTGCCGCCCGGCGGCATCGTCGGGGTGATCGGCCCCAATGGCGCGGGCAAGACAACCCTTTTCAAAATGCTCACCGGGCAAGAGCAGCCCGATGAGGGCACAGTTGAATATGGCGACACGGTGCAATTGTCCTATGTCGATCAATCGCGCGATGATTTGGATCCCAATGCCAATGTTTGGGAGGCCATTGCGGACGGTCTGGATGTGGTGCAATTGGGCGATGTGGAAGTCAACGGGCGGGCCTATTGTTCAGCTTTTAACTTCAAAGGTGCGACCCAGCAGAAAAAAGTCAGCCTGCTGTCGGGCGGCGAGCGCAACCGGGTGCATATGGCCCGATTGCTGCGCGCGGGTGGCAATGTCTTGCTTCTCGATGAGCCGACCAATGATTTAGATGTGGAGACCCTGCGGGCACTCGAAGATGCTTTGGTTGATTTTGCCGGCTGCGCGGTGGTCATCTCTCACGATCGCTTTTTCCTTGACCGGATCTGCACCCATATCCTCGCCTTTGAGGGTGATGCGCATGTGGAATGGTTCGAGGGCAATTTCGAAGACTATGAGGAGGACAAGAAACGCCGCCTCGGAGCCGATGCCCTACAGCCCACGCGGATCAAGCATAAGAAATTCGCGCGCTAAGCCCGTCTGTTTTCGCGCCTTTCGCAATCGCCCTGTGAGGCCCCCGTGGAAGGCACGGGGGTTTTTAACAGCTGCGCGTCTTCTGGCTTGCAAAAAAAATGCGAAACGGCCATATGGCCCCTGCGACCGTTACCGCATCTCGACCAACTGTTTTGCTTACAAGGCCACAGTCCTCGACATGAATTGACTGACGCCGACCTGCCGCAATACCGTGGGCAGTACTGTAAAATGGAGTAAACGGGATGGCTACTGGCACCGT
>JADHLF010000008.1 GCA_016780825.1 Planktomarina sp.
GGCGTCTGTCAGCAGGCTGTTTAAGCGCTTGTGTCATCAGACCAACCCGGCGCGGGAAACTGGCGAGCTCTGGATCCATGCTGGGCAAATCTGTGCCCAAGGCCATAGCGGGGGCGGATTTGGGGCGCATTGGCGTGACATTTGCCTCGGGCAGCTGCGTCACTTCCGCCAATTCTGGAAATAACAGCAGCTGCGTGTCCTCTTCATCTCGCGCAACGCGCGCGCTTAGGACAACAGATTGGCTGAGTTTCGCCGGATCAAAGGGGAGATCAACCACATTTTCCGCGGGTGCCGGAGCTGTGAACGGGCTGGCCGCTCGGCCTGGTTCTATCTGGTGAGGCTCGCTATCAATGGCGGGCGAGAAGCTTTGAACATGCGCCGCACCCTTTTCTCTTAAAAGGGTCTGCACGGCTTTGATGGTCATGCCCTGTTCATGGAGTAAGACCTTTATGCCCCCCAACAGCAGCATATCGGCCATACGATAATAACGCCGCCCCCCGGTGCGTTGCACGGGGGCGACGGCGTCAAATTTGCTTTCCCAAAATCGCAGGACATGCGCCTGTGTTCCAAGCCATGTCGCAACTTCGCTTATGGTTCTGAACGCATCCGGCGATTTGGCCACGATGACTAGCCTTTGTTGCCCTTGGCAACCCGGTCTTTCATCAAATGCGAGGGGCGGAAGGTCAAAACCCTGCGCGGAGTGATCGGGGCCTCTTCACCGGTTTTCGGATTGCGGCCGATACGCGCGGATTTATCGCGAATACCGAATGTGCCAAATGATGAAATTTTTACAGACTCGCCGGCGACCAATGCGTCCGAAATATGTTTCAAAACAGATTCAACCAGATCAGCCGATTCATTGCGCGACAGTCCGACTTCGCGGAAAACTGCTTCACTGAGATCCATTCGTGTGAGTGTGTTTGACGCCATTTACGTTCCCCCTTGTTACTACACTGTAATTATAGAGAGATAAAAAGGCTTGGCAACTAAAACTCCTGATATGAAGCCAATTACCAGCGAATAACTGCAGTTCCCCAGGCCAAACCGCCGCCAATGGCGCCTGTGACCAAAATATCGCCTTGTTTGATACGATTATCCTGCGCGGCCACGGCCATCGCAAGAGGAATTGAAGCTGCAGAGGTATTGCCATGGTTGTTTACGGTCATCACGACTCGGTCCATGGGCACTTTGAGCCGTTTGGACATGCCCTCTAAAATGCGTTTGTTCGCCTGATGAGGCACGATCCAATCCACATCGTCGGTGGTCAGCCCGGCCGCTTCGATGGCCTCAAGCGCCGTGTTTGACAGCTTCTCCACCGCATGGCGAAAAACCTCTTTGCCCTGCATGCGCAGATGGCCGGTGGTTTGCATGGACACACCGCCATCGACATAAAGAATGTCTTTGTAGCGCCCATCTGAGCGCAGTGCGGTTGCAAGAATACCGCGATCAGAGGTTTCATCCTCCTGCGCGGCAATCAACATTGCGCCCGCCCCATCTCCAAATAAGACGCAGGTGCCTCGATCGGTCCAATCCATCAATTTGGAAAATGTCTCCGCTCCGATGACCAAAATGCGATTGGCCTGGCCGCTGGCAATCATAGAATTCGCGGTGTTGAGCGCAAATAAAAATCCGGCACAGACCGCTTGCACGTCAAAGGCAAAACCGTGGTTCATGCCAAGCCCATGCTGCACCATCGTGGCGGCCGAGGGGAAGGTAAGATCGGCGGTTGAGGTCGCCAGAATGATCGCGTCGACCTCGGCAACGCTGCATCCGGCATTGGCCAAAGCCGCTTGCGCGGCCTTGATTCCCATATCAGAGGTCGTTTCCCCCTCAGCGGCGAAATGGCGGCGTTCGATGCCCGTGCGACTGCGAATCCAGGCGTCGTTGGTGTCTAGGGTTGCTTCAAATTCCGCATTCTCCACCACGCGTTCGGGCAGGTAGTGGCCAATGGATTCAACAACTGCTCTACGCATCGTTAGTTCCCGTCTTCTTCGCGGTCCTCTGCGAACCCGTTGACCGAAGCCACGCGCGCGGCGAGCTTGGTGCTAAACTTTGCTGAACCTAGACGATAGGCCAGGCCAACCGCCGCCGCAACTCCTGTTGCGTCTGCTGCGCCATGGGATTTCACCACTGTGCCATTGAGACCCAAGAATACACCTCCATTCACCCGGCGCGGGTCTGTGGTGCGTTTGAGGCGGCTGAGCGGACCATAGGCTAGAATCGCAGAGAGTTTGGCGAGCAAATTATGTTTAAAAGATTGCCGCAGGGCTGTGCCAATAAAACTCGCCGTGCCTTCGGCGGTTTTCAGCGCAACATTGCCCGTAAATCCGTCGGTGACAACCACATCGACCCGATCCGATGGAATATCGCCACCCTCGACAAAGCCGATAAATTCAAACTGTCCGCTTTCTGCCGCCTCTTTGATCAGATCATGCGCAGCCTTCAGCTCAGCGCGGCCCTTATGCTCTTCGGTGCCGACGTTCAGCAGCCCCACCCGTGGCCGTGTCACCGCAAAGCCATTGCGCGCGTAAGACGCGCCCATCAAGGCAAATTGGAGCAAATCACTTTCATCGGCCCGCACATCGGCGCCCACGTCAAGCATGACATTGAAGCCGTTGGGTCCGAAAGACGGCCAAAGAATCGCAATCGCAGGTCGGTTGATGCCCGCCATTTTGCGCAGGCGTACCATTGAAATGGCCATCAAAGCGCCTGTATTGCCGCAGGAGACGCAGGCATCGGCCTCCTGTTGCTTGACAGAAGTCACGGCTGACCACATCGAGGTGCCCTTGCCATGGCGCATCACTTGGCTGGGCTTGTCCTCCATGGAAACGGCGCGCTCAGCATGCACGATGGTGCAGAATTCTTCGAGATTGTGCTTGTCAATCAAAGGCGCCAGCACCGCTTCGGGGCCATGCACCAAAAACCGAATATTTGAATACATATGCACAGCACGCAAAAGCCCGGCGATAATCACACCGGGCCCTTTGTCTCCCCCCATGGCATCAACGGATATGACAACATTTGAGTTGGGTCCGCTTGCGATGGTTTGGGTGTCCGACATTGAGATGTATTCCCTTTGAATACGGGCGCTTATGCCGCGTCTTCGTCGAGATCTACTTCCTCAGTCGTCGCAATTACTTCACGGTCATCATAATGACCGCAAGATGCGCAAACGTGATGCGGGCGCTTAAGCTCACCGCAGTTTGTGCACTCATTTGGGTTTGCCGCAACGAGTGCGTCATGTGAGCGTCGCATGCCACGACGGCTCCGTGTAATCTTACTTTTTGGGACAGCCATGTCACAACCTCGAGCTAGGGGCGTTACGCCCTGTTAATACTGAATTCGGCGCGTCGTCGCCAAACAAAAGCACAGAGCCCAGCTCGGCACCTTGAGTGGCGCTTAAATACTTGGATTGAGTATTATTTCAAGCCCCAAACGGCGCCGATCACATATATTTCCTGCGATTTTTCAAAAAAATTCTGCAAACCTCTGTTTCATCACGCAGTTACTGCAATTTATCTTTTAACCCGGCCAGCACGGAAAAGGGTCTGGCGGCCTCATCGGTCAGGGGCGTGACGCCGGGCGGGGCAAATTCGGCCGTTTTAAGCTCGGCCCCTTCCGCGCGGGGATAGTCTGGCAATGCAAGCGACAGGGCTTCACAAAAGACACGTCCGAGATCAATGACCTCTTCCAATTGTTCCTCACTGTCATCGTCTGGAATTTCATGCTCGGGCCCCGAATGGTTCAGGGCACTGGGAGACTTGCGAAACCTGCGGATCACTGGCGTGTCGATGCGGCAGCGCACCGGGACGAGGGTCAGGCTGCACGCCTGCTCGACCGTCGCACCCAATGCTCCGTTAAGTTCCCAATCGCCCTTGCCAATCGGCAAAATTGTGCCTGAAAACTTAATCTTGCGCAGGCTCAGAAGGTCCAATTGCGCAATAATTTCGGAAATATCCGCTTCGGACAGTGCCAGATCGAAGTTGACGCCTTTGTTTTGCACCAGGTGCTTCAACTCTAGACTGGGGTGAGCATGGTTCGGCCGCATCTGCGCTCCATTCTTGAATTCATAATTCGGCTTCGTTAGCATAGTCATAATTGGCGGGGGCTTTTCTCGCAAGACAACAGGGACATTCATGCTAAATAAAACAAAGACGACTGTGGTTGGGTTGTGTCTTTTTGCGGTGATATCATGCACGCCGGTCTACCGCAATCATGGCTACACCCCCTCCGAAACGCAGCTGGCGAATCTGGTCGTCGGTGTGGACACGCGCGCAACAGTCGAGGAAACTCTCGGCCCGCCGACGATTTCGGACGCGGAAACAGGCCGCCTTTATTATATTTCAAGCCGCTGGCGGCACTATGGAATGAACCCGCCCAAACCCATTTCACGAAATATTGTGGCCGTCGCATTGGATTCGTCTGAGGTTGTGGCGAATATCAGCCGTTACGGCCTTGAGGATGGCGAAATTGTGGCGCTGACGCGCCGCGTGACCGACGGCGGCACGGAAGAGATTAGCTTCCTGCGTCAGTTGCTTGGCAATATTGGACGCTTTGACGCCAGCGACATTTTGAGCGAGCCTTAATCCGCGTCCTCGCTGTGAAACTTGAGCGCAACGCCGTTCATGCAATAGCGCAAGCCCGTCGGAGCGGGACCATCAGGGAAGACATGGCCCAAATGCGCCGCGCAGGCGGTGCAATGCACCTCTGTGCGGGTGGAGAACCAGGAATTGTCAATGCTTTCACCAATTGGTGCTCCCGCCATGGGCTGGGTAAAGGACGGCCAGCCGGTTCCACTGTCAAATTTATCCTCTTGTGAAAACAACGGCGCCCCGCAGCACACACAGGCGAAATAACCCGCCTCTTTGGAGAAGTTGTCGTGGCTAAAGGCCCGCTCTGTCCCGTGTTTTCGCGTGACCTTATAGGCCAGAGGAGACAGAATTTCTTGCCACTCCTGATCTGATTTCTCGATCTCAGCCATAAAACCTCCAAATAGTTTTGCCCAAACGGCCCATTTTGTGATAGTCTATCAGCGGATTTCGCATTATAAAACAGCCATTATTTTCAAATGGATTGTTGTGACTCATGGGGCGGCCGGAGCTTCAATTTCAAAATTTTACCCGAGGTGGCCTCAAGGTCGAGCTGTGCCAATCTGAACAGAGCCTTCGAAAGCTGTGGCACTTCCGCAATGTGATTTTTCGCGGTGGGCGGCCGGGGGACGACCGCGATATTTGGGATGAGCATTACTTAAACTTTTGCATTAAATCCATTGATAAAAATATTGTTTTAGGATGCTTTAGGCTGGGAGTATTTCCGAATGGCGCGCAAGCCGTGCGGGGGTATTCGGCGCAGTTTTTTGATCTGTCGCCGCTGGCCTCTTTTGATTGGCCCGTGTTGGAATTGGGGCGGTTTGGCATTGATCCACAGCGCGCAAATTCCGATGTTTTTCGCTTGGCTTGGGGCGTTGTCACGCAGCTGGTCGATCAAAACAACGTTTCATTTCTATTTGGATGCAGTTCATTTGCCGGCACGCAACCTTCTGCGCATAGCGGGGCCTTTCGCTATCTTTGCCGCAACAACCATATCGCACCGGACAGTTGGCGCCCGGTGTTGCAGGGTGGGTATCCTTTGGTGCGGGCATTGGAAGATCACAAGGAGGGCATGGTGACCGATTTGCCGCCTCTGCTGCGGGCCTATTTGGGCCTTGGCGGCAAAGTGAGCGATCACGCGGCCATTGATCCGGATCTCGGGACCACTGTGCTCTTTACTGGGGTGAACGTGGCACAGGTTCCACAAAAAAGAGCACAGCGCTTGCGGGCAATCCTCGCGGCGCATTGACGCCGCCGCCATGAGCGCCTAGCTGCAGCCTATGGCACGTGCACCTTTGATCCAACTCTCCGATATATCGCTGACCTTTGGCGGTCATCCGGTCTTTTCTGATCTTGGCTTCGTCGTTCAGACGGGCGATCGTCTCTCGTTGGTGGGACGAAATGGATCAGGCAAATCCACTTTGATGAAGGTCATGGCCGGGCTGGTTGAGGCCGATACCGGGCAACGGGTGATCCCGCCTGGCGTCAGTGTCGGCTATATGGAGCAAGACCCTGATTTATCACAGTTTGAAACTCTCGGAGATTTTGCCCTTTCGGCGCTTGATGTCTCTGAACACTATAAGGTTGAAATTGCAGCAGAGGGCCTGAAGTTCGATCCTGACCGTCCGGTAAAAACCGCCTCTGGAGGTGAGCGGCGGCGGGCGGCTTTGGCCAAGCTCATGGCGGAAGATCCCGAGCTGATGCTGTTGGACGAGCCGACCAACCACCTTGATATTGAGGCTATTTCCTGGCTGGAAACCACGTTGCGCGAGAGTCGAAACAGTTTTGTAGTGATTTCCCATGACCGTGCGTTTTTAACCGCTTTAACTCGCGCGACCCTATGGATCGACCGAGGCGCGGTGCGCCGCCTTGAGCAAGGGTTTGGAAGTTTTGAAGCTTGGCGCGACAAAATATGGGAAGAAGAAGATCAACAGCGGCACAAGCTCAATCGCAAGATCAAAGCGGAGGCCCGTTGGGCGGTCGAGGGTATCTCAGCGCGGCGCAAACGCAACCAAGGGCGCGTGCGGGCCCTGGGCGAGTTGCGTGCCGAGCGGGCGGCGCAAATCAACCGACAATCCACGGCCGCCATGGCGTTTGATTCGGGGCAAAAATCTGGAGCCAAGGTGATTGAGGCCAAAAACTTGGACCTAGCCTTTGGCGAATTGCAGATTTTGAAAGATTTTTCACTGACGGTTCAACGTAAAGATCGCGTGGCGCTGGTGGGCCCGAATGGGGTTGGCAAAACGACATTGATCAAAACCCTTTTGGGCGAGCAGGCCCCTGATCGGGGCAGCGTGAAACTGGGCACGAACCTGCAAATTGCGGTATTTGACCAAGGTCGCACGCGGTTGGATCCCGATCTGAGCCTATGGGAAGCGCTGACCAGCGATCCGACCATGGCGGTCTCAGGTCGTTCTGATCAAATCATGGTGCGGGGCACACCGAAGCATGTGGTCGGCTATCTCAAGGATTTTCTATTTGCCGAAGAGCAAATGCGTGCGCCCGTTCGGGCGCTGTCGGGGGGCGAGAAAGCGCGGCTTTTGCTGGCCCGCCTGATGGCACAAGAAAGCAACCTGTTGATTTTGGATGAGCCAACCAATGATCTGGACATTGAAACCTTAGATCTGCTGCAAGATGTCTTGGGCGACTATGATGGCACGGTCTTGCTGGTCAGTCACGATCGTGATTTTCTCGACCGCGTCGCCACCACAACCATTGCGTTAGAGCCCGGCGGTCAGGCCACTGTCTACGCGGGCGGCTGGAGCGATTATCAGGCACAAAAACCCAGAGCCGCGGGCAGCAAAGCGGCCAAGCAAGCCACGAAACACAGCGCGGCCAAGGCCAAAATGGCAACCGCCGAGGTGAAAACGGCGCTGTCTTTCACAGAAAAGCACCGTTTGGAGGCTTTGCCGGCTGAAATCGCCCGCATGGAAGCTGAGATTGGGAAATTGGAAGAGTTGCTCGGTCAGCCGAATCTTTTCACCGAGCAGCCGCTAAAATTCAACAAGGCCACAGCGCTCTTGCTCGAGCGGCAGGAAGCCTTGGCGGCGGCTGAAGCGCAATGGCTTGAGCTGGAGGAAAAAGCGGGCGGATAAACCGCCCGCAATTGACCCCTCAATTGAGATGAATTTTGAAGCGCTGGCGAATTTGCGCGTCTACCTCCGGTGGCAATGCGGCCGGTGTTGGCGCGGCGATCAAAGCCTCTTTTCGCGCCACTGCCTGTTCGATGAGGTCAGGCCGATCTTTTTCCTGCCACTCTTTGGGGGAGCTGCGATCCGCCAAAACCGGGTAGATATATTCGGTCTGCATCAAGGACAGGGTTTGATCCGAGCCGAGATAATGACCCGGCCCGCCCAGACAGGTCGCGCGCATGGTCTCAAGACCCACCGTGTCTTCAGTCACTTCAATGCCGCGCACGCAGCGCATAGCCTGTCCCAGCAAATCATCGCCTAAGATAAGAGATTCATGGCAAAATCCCAGAAGAGAGGCATGCATTCCAGCGGCCTCATAGACCATATTCAATCCGGTCAACCCGGCCATGACGTTTGACATGGCTTGCTCCCAACCCGCTTGCATATCGGGCAGTTTCGCATCCGCAATGCCGGCTGCCGCGCCGCCGGGCAGGCCATAGTAATGGTGCATCTGCGCACAGCCCGCGGTGAGAAGGGCCTGCTCGCCAGATCCGCCGGACATGGCGCCCGTGCGCAGATCCGACACAAAGGGCCAGGTTCCAAATATGGCTGGGTGACCGGGTTTGATCGCGTTGACATAGACCAGCCCGGCCAGACATTCCGCAACGGCCTGCACAATCGCGCCGGCGATCGGCGCGGGGGCGGTGGCGCCTGCTTGCCCGGCACTGAGAAGCAAAATAGGCATGCCGCCTGCAATGCATTTCTCCATAACCTGGCAGCTCTCGGTGGCGAATTTCATCGGAGGCACCACGAAGCAATTGGAATTGGACACAAAAGGACGTTCGCGCCATTTGTCCTCACCGCCGGCAATCATATGCAGCATTTCAAAGGCATCATCGACAAAACTAGGCTCGGTGAAGGAGGTGCCGATGTGTTTTTCCGTACCGGTGGCGCAGGCGTATATCGTATTGAGGTCCATCTCTCTATTGTCGAGAATATCGCGGCAGACCATCGGTCTTTGCACGAAATGAATATTGTCCAAATGTTCCACAATGCGCGCGGCATTGTGCAAATCACGGACGGTGGATTCACGGTAACTGCGGGTTTGGACGTCAACCATATGCACCGCCGCCCCGGCGGTGCCGTAATGAACCTTCTTTCCGCTGAGGTGTAGATCGTGTTTCGGGTTGCGCGCGAAAAGCGTGATCTCGCGATTGGCTTTGACCAGCATATCTTCGATCAATGCACGCGGGTAACGCAACCGCCCATCATCCCCAAGAATGGCGCCAGCGCCGACCATGATATCAATGCCAGATTGCGGCGCATCGGCCAGACCGATCTCTTCAAGGGCGCAGAGCGCCGCTTCATTGATGCGCTCCATGTCTAACTGACTGAGTGGCTTATAAGTGCCGCCTTGCATACCGGGGCGGACGGGACGCATTGCATCCGATAGAGGGGCGGCTCTGGCTGCTTTACGCGCAGCCCGGCCACCAGCGCGGCGGTTTTGGGTATCTGTCATGGGAAATCCTAAGAGTGGTGTTAAGAGTAATTGTGCAGGCCGGATTAGAGTGCGGGCCGCCCGCGCGCCGCACGTCCTCGGCTCGCCCCAATCGTGCGCACTGTGAGGGTGAAAACCCAGCCAACTGTCTTAAATCTCGAAATCATGCCTCAAAGTGGAAAACTCTAAACCGACAATCTTTTCCATTTGCGACCTATGGTTCAAAAACGTCTTTTGTTTTCGCAAATTTCGGCCGCAAAGGACATCAAGACTGAGAGTGCCTTCAAAAACGGGTCATCGGCAACGGTCATGGCCACGCGAATGTGACCGGCGGCCGCCTGACCAAAACTCTCGCCTGGCATGACGGCAATGTGATGTTTATCGAGCAAAGCATGGGCGAAAGCCTCACCGCTTAGCCCGGTGGCGCGCATGTCCAGCATCAGATACATTGCGCCCGAACAGGGCACAGCGCGCACCAGATTTTGCTGGGCTATGAGATCAAGGGCGATGCGCCGCCGCCGCCGGAAGGGCGCGGCCACTTCATCCTCTAATTTTTGGCCTTGGGCGAGAGCGAATTCTGCGGCGTCTTGAATGAATCCCGGCACCCCATAGGTGGTATGGGTGGCGAAATTGGTGAGATGTTCGATCACGGGCACCGGGCCACAAATCCATCCAATTCGGCTTCCCGTCATGGCATGGCTCTTTGACATTGAACCAATCACCAAGCTGCGCTCCTGCATTCCGGGCAGAGTTCGGGGGCTCACATGCTCGCCTTGCCAGACTTGGGTGTCATACACCTCGTCAGAGATCAGCCATAGATCATGGGCGATACAGGTTTGGGCGATTCCTTCCCATGTGGCGCGGTCATAAACCACCCCGGTCGGATTGTTCGGTGAATTGACCAGCATGGACCGCGCCCCCATGGCTGCGGCCTCCAGATCGGTCGCGCGCGGTTGAAAATCATTGGCCGGATCGCAAAGGATCGCACGATCGACAGCGCCCGTTCCGCGAATTGTGCCGGGATAGGTGGCATAGTAAGGGTCGCAATAAAGCGCGATATCTCCGGGGTTGAGCACGGCCATATGGGCGGCAAAAAGAGCTGATTGCCCGCCAGGTGTGATCAAAATATTTTCAACGGTTGTGGGAACGCCAGTCTGGGCCTCAATGCGGCGGGCGACGGCGGCGCGCAGCCCCTCTGTGCCCGGCACTGCTGCATAGCCGGTGTGCCCCCCCCTTGCGGACCGGCCCATTGCGGCCAAAATATCCATATGGGTGCGAATGTCATGCTCCCCGATGGTCAATTCAATGATCGGATGGCCTTGTTTTTTCAAAGCCCGCGCTTTGTAAAAAACATCCCAGCCATCGGATCCATCGCCGGTCAGGGCGGTCATGCGGTGTGCGAGTTCCATCCCGCGACTTGGCCTGAAGCCGATAGATTCGTCAAATTGGTTTTGAGCAATTGAAACACGAGGTTCACAGCGATATAGAGGCCCCATGATTTGGCTTTGTTGACATAATATGACTGCCGCGGCGACGCGCGCCTTGTATGGGCGGCCCGCCACTTTCTTTCCGTGCCTTCCGTAACTCTAGGACATGCCCGATGATGCAAATCAAGCTGCACAATAGCAAAACCCGCCGCAAAGAGCCTTTCACGCCCTTAGATCCCAAGAATGTGCGCATGTATGTCTGCGGTCCAACGGTGTATGATCGCGCGCATTTGGGCAATGCGCGTCCGGTTGTTGTGTTTGACAGCCTGTTTCGCCTGCTGCGCGAGGTCTATGGCGCCGAGCATGTCAGCTATGCGCGCAATTTCACCGATATAGACGACAAAATAAATGCGAAATCGGCCGCAACAGGGCGTGAGATCGGGCAAATCACTGATGAAACCATTGGGTGGTATTTGGCCGATATGGGAGCCTTGGCGGCTCTGGAGCCCACGGTGATGCCGCGTGCCACTGATTATATTGCAAAAATGATTTCGATGTCAGAAGATCTCATCGCCAAGGGGCATGCCTATGCGGCCGAAGGCCATGTCCTGTTTGATGTAAACAGCTGCCCCGATTATGGTGCGCTGTCAGGGCGCAGCGTGGAGGATATGATCGCCGGTGCACGGGTGGAAGTGGCGCCCTATAAGCGCGATCCCATGGATTTTGTCCTGTGGAAACCCTCAGATGCGCAAACGCCGGGCTGGCCAAGCCCTTGGGGGCGCGGACGCCCAGGCTGGCATATTGAATGCTCGGCGATGGCTTATGAGCTTTTTGGCCATAGTTTTGATATTCATGGCGGCGGCAATGATCTTCTGTTTCCGCATCATGAGAATGAGATTGCGCAGAGCTGCTGTGCGCATCCGGAGGGCAGTTTTGCGCAGATCTGGATGCACAACGAAATGCTACAGGTCGAGGGTAAAAAAATGTCCAAATCCTTGGGCAATTTTTTCACCGTGCGCGATTTGCTCGATCAAGATATTTCCGGCGAGGTGATCCGCTTTGTGCTCCTATCCACCCATTACAGCAAGCCGATGGATTGGACGCAAAAGAAGGCGCAGGAGGCGGCGAGCACTTTGCGCAAATGGCATGAGTTGGTGCAGGGGGCAAAGCCTGCGGCTTTGGATGATGAAGTTCTTGCCCATTTGGCCAATGATTTGAACACGCCGGGAGCTTTGGCAAGACTGCATGAATTGGCCAAATCTGGCGATGCTGCGGCGCTTTTGGCCGCCGGTCAATTTTTGGGCCTTTTGGGCGCAGATGAGACTTGGTGGCGTCCCAAACAGGTGGGCGGCGCGGCGGCCTTGCGGGTGGAGGCGTTGATGGAAGAGCGCAGGCAAGCCAAGGCCGCACGCGATTTTGCCGCAGCCGATGCCATACGCAAGCGGTTAAGCGCCGCGGGCGTGGAGCTCGTAGACAAGCCCGGCGGCCTATCGGAGGCGGTGATCACTGAGGCCTTTAACCCCGATTTGCTCGGATGAGCCTTCAGGCTTGCGCCAATCTCGTCGCGCGGGCGGATCCCGAAAGGTTCGCCGCCGCCATGGCGGCCCCCCTGGCGGCGCGTGCGGTGCTTTTGCCGATCTATGCCGCCTCCATTGAGGTGGCTCGGGCACCTTGGGTGACGCAAGAGCCGATGATTGCAGAAATGCGCCTGCAGTGGTGGCGTGATGTCTTCCAAGAGATCGAGGCCGGCCGGCCGCGCAAACATGAGGTTGTCGATGCTTTGGCGCCCGTGCTGGGCCCGCGGGGGGCTGAGGCTCTAGATGCGATGGTTTTGGCGCGCCGTTGGGACATCTATAAAGAAGGTTTCACCACAGCCGATGATCTCCTGGCGCATGTGCAGAGCATCACGCTGGGGCCCATGCTCGCGGCTCTTGAGGCTTTGGGTCATATGCCTGAGGATCTCTCGGCCGTGCATGCCCATGCGACGCAGCTGGGGCTGGCGCGATTTTTGCGCGGCGTCCCCGCGTTGATTGAGCGCAAAACACCCGTTTGGGCGGAGGACCAAAAGGTCCATATTTACCGAGACCTCTGCACCCAAGCGCTGGATATGTCGGGTGGTTTAATGCCGTCACCGGCGCTGATAGAAACGGCCCATTGCCGCCGGGTATTGCGGTTCGTTCGCAAAAATCCAGGGGCTGTTGAGATCGGGGCGATACCAGAGTTTCGCATTGGCGCAGCCCTTGCGCGGGGCTGGCTGGCTTGGCGTTGTGGCTAAATTGCAGCCTAGGCGGTGCGTTTGTTTGTCATGATCAGCCAAAGCAAGGCTGTTCCCGCCAGCAATAGAAACGGCACCATTGCGTAATTGACCGCGGCCCATCCCTGCACCACAGAGCCGCCACTGCAATTCATCAACCCACCCGACGCGATAGAGGCGATGGTAACGCAGCCAAAAACGATGGCATCATTCATCCCCTGCACCCTTCCTCTTTCATGCGGAGCATGGGCGCGGGTCAGCAGGGTGGTGGCCCCAATGAACCCGAAATTCCAGCCAACCCCTAAGAGAATGAGCGCGGCATAGAAATTGCCCAGTTCCATACCGCTCAGCGCCACAAGCCCCGCAGATCCCAAAATCAGAAGACCAAGGCCCATTATTTTTTCCACGCCAAACCGGTTGATGAGATGGCCGGTAAAAAATGATGGCAGATACATCGCGACCACATGGGCCGAGACAATGTCATTGGCATTGTCCTTGGTTAAACCACAGTCAACAACCGCGAGCGGCGTCGAGGTCATCACCAAATTC
The DNA here is from genome assembly GCA_016780825.1 of Planktomarina sp. GTDB lineage: Bacteria > Pseudomonadota > Alphaproteobacteria > Rhodobacterales > Rhodobacteraceae > Planktomarina. The sequence continues at coordinate 13,449 of JADHLF010000008.1, forward strand.
ATTAAAGAATAAGCCACCATCCCGCAGGCAATAGCGACCAAAATCGATGGGTCGCGCAGCAGCTGCCTACGGCTGCGCGGGGTGAGGGCGGCGGGCGCGCTTGGCGCGTTGGAGGTGCCTTTGGGCAGGCGCAGCAGCAAAAATAAGAACATGCCCACAAGGTTCAGCGCGATGATGGCCATGTAACTGCCGAGAAATGGAACCACAGAAGCATCCTGCACAAATTTATTCAGCTGCGGCCCAAATATGGCCGAAATCAACCCGCCCGCCATGACGAAGGAAATCGCCTTTGGGCGGAAGCTGTCCGAAGCCGTGTCGGTGGCGGCAAATCGGTAAAAGCCCTGCGCGGACATATAAATGCCCGAGATATAGGATCCGAGAAGGAAGATGGCAAAGGATGCGACATAGAGCCCATAGGCCGAGACCGCAGCGCCCAAGGCGCCGGCAATGGCTCCGATAAAAAACCCGGTTTTGCGGCCGTATTTCTGCATCAAGGACGAAAGCCAGGGGGCCGTGGTCATCGAACTAAAGACGATCAAAGAAATCGGCAATGTGGCGAAACAAGGATTGGCTGTCAACATACCGCCCGCCAATCCGCCGATCACAAATATCATTGGCATTTGTCCGCCCAAGATTGCTTGAGCGGCCACTAGAACCGTCACATTGCGTTGAGCCAGACGGTCGTCGGGAGCGGTTTGTATCATGATTGGATCCTTTAAGTATCAATGCCCTGCAATGATATGAGCGAAGGAACCGCAAGTGCGCCCGATGTGCAAGCCCATTTCGCCCAAATCGGCGTGATCGGCATCTTTTGTCGCAAACAGAGCCGGGCCCGCAGCGTTGATTGTGCGCGCATAGTGAAACTCATGGGCCATCAAGGGCGCGTTAAAATGGTCGCTTAAAGGTGTCAGTTGACGATAGCCCAAGTGTAATTTGCGGTGCTGAAAACTGGTTTCCAAAGGCAAAAGCCCAAGCATTTCGTGGCGCTGCCCCTTTGCATCAACCAACCCTTTGCCAAGAACCATATAGCCGCCACACTCGCCATAGATGGGCGTTCCAAGTGCCGCATGGCGCGCAAGCGACGCTTTGAACTTTGCCGCACAGGCCAATTGCCCGGCATGGAGCTCGGGATAGCCGCCGGGCAGAAAAATATACTGCGCCTCTTTCGGCGCCGGTTCATCGGCCAGCGGCGAGAAGAAAGACAGCTGCGCCCCGGCGTCCCGCCAGCCTTTTAATTGATGCGGATAGCGAAACGTGAAGGCGTGGTCTGAGGCAATGGCGATATGCTGTGCCGGTGGGCCGGGCAGGCGGGTTTGGGGCGCGAAAGCGGGACCGCTCAGCTCTGAGAGCGCCGCCAGATCTAAGCTCGGGTGCAGCGCTGTGGCAATATGATCGATCCAAGGCTCCAGGTGATCGATTTCACCGGCTTGCACCAAGCCCAAATGACGCTCCGGCAGGGCGAAGGCCTCGGATCGCATCAAATGGCCAAATACTTTGACATTTTGCGCGCTCAAAGCCTGTGTCAGCATATCCAAGTGGCGCGCGCTGCCGACACGGTTGAAAAACACGCCGGCCACTGTCACTTGTGGATCAAAATCTCTGAACCCTGCCACGAGCGCGGCGACAGAATGGGCGGTTTTGGCGGCATCCACGACCAAGAGCACTGGGATCTCCAAGATCCGCGCCAAATGCGCAGCGGAGCCTGTCCCGTCTTTGCCGGCCCCATCAAACAACCCCATAGCCGCCTCAACCACCAAGCCGCCCGACCCGGCCAGGGTGCGGATCAGCTCTGTGGACATGGCCCAGGCGTCTAGGTTCATCGAAGGGGTGCCTGCGGCCACAAAATGATAGCCGGGATCGATATAATCGGGGCCTGATTTTGCCGGCTGAAAGTCAATTTGAGCGCGGCGCATCAGCCGCATAAGAGCAAGTGTTACGGTGGTTTTGCCGGCGCCCGAGCTTGGCGCGGCAATCATAAAGCGGCTCATGCGCTTTCCGCAGGGCGTCCTCGATCCAAAGGATCCAGATTGCGCGGTGCGGCGCCGGCCTCGAGAGATTGCCAATCCAAGACCTGCCGCATCAAAACGGAGCGTCCGACACAGATGATCGCGGGCGGCTCAACCCCTGCCGCCTTGGCGTCGTCCACCGCTGTGCCCAGCGTGCTTTCGACGACGTTTTGCTGCTCTAAGGTGGCGGAGGTGACAAAGGCCAAGGGTTCTGACGGGCTGCGGCCAGCCTCCATCAACCTTTGTGTAATCTGAGCGATATGTTTCATGCCCATGTAGATGACAATGACTTGGCTCCCCTGGGCGATGGCGCCCCAGTCCAGAGATCCGGGCGTGTCGCCGGTTTGATCATGGCCGGTCACAAATGTGACCGATTGGTTAACGTCGCGGTGGGTCACGGGAATTCCTGCATAGGCCAATCCGCCGATACCGGCGGAAATGCCCGGAATAATGCGGATAGGCACCCCATGCTGCACAAGCGTTTGTGCTTCCTCGCCGCCCCGTCCAAAGACAAAGGGATCACCGCCCTTGAGCCGCAGCACGCGTTTTCCTGCACGCGCCAGCTCCACCAAATGCAATGAGATATCGCGCTGTTTGGCCGAAGGTTTGCCGCCCCGTTTGCCCGCATAGATCAATTCGGCTGTGCCGGCCCAAGACAAAATATCTTCACCCACCAAAGCATCATAGACGACGACATCGGCTTGCCGCAACGCGTTGAGCCCATGCAGTGTCAGAAGGCCCGGATCGCCCGGTCCCGCGCCGCACAGCCATACCCAGCCTGGGCGCAGCTCAGGCCATGACTTTTGCGGAAGGGGAAGTGAATCGCTCATAGGTCTCTTTATGGCGAAAATTCACCGGAGGGAATAGAGTGCAAGCGACACGCGCTTTGTGATTGGCGGCATGAATTGCCCTGCTATAGTGGCGCAATGGAGACCCGTGAATCCCCCCCTTTGCGTCGCGGTTGGACGACCGGCGCCTGTGCGACCGCTGCCGTGCGCGCCGGGCTATGCGCCCTATGGGGCGGCGAGCAATTGGAGGAGGTGCAAATCACCCTGCCAAAAGGTGAGACGCCGATCTTCAAAATCGCCCATCGTGAGGTGACGGCCGATTGGGTGGAAATTGGCATCACCAAGGATGCTGGCGATGATCCGGACGTCACTCATGGCGCATTAATCATCGCGCGCGTGGCGCGCTCCTTGGGCGGTGTGCGCTTTCATGCCGGTGACGGCGTTGGCACGATCACAAAGGCAGGATTGCCAATCGCAGTAGGAGAGCCCGCCATCAATCCCGTGCCGCGACAAATGATGCAGGCTGAGGTGGAGGAAATGGCGGATCGCTACGGTCAACCGCCCGACGTCGACATCACCATTCGCATCCCGGGGGGCAGGGCTCTTGCCTTGAAAACTTGGAATCCAAGGCTGGGCATTGTGGATGGTTTGTCAGTGCTGGGCACAACGGGGATCGTGCGTCCGTTTTCTTGCGCCGCATGGATCGCCTCTATCCACCGCGGCATTGATGTGGCGCGGGCTTGTGGCGCGCCTCATGTGGCCGGCTGCACAGGGGCCACCTCTGAGCGCGCGGTGCAGGCGCTGCATGGCTTGCCCGACACCTCGATGCTGGATATGGGAGATTTTGCCGGTGGGTTGATGAAATATTTGCGGCGCCACCCGGTGGCGCGGCTGACCATCGGCGGCGGAATTGGCAAGATGACCAAATTGGCGCAGGGCGCGCGCGATTTGCATTCCGCCCGATCGCAAGTAGATTTCACCGCTTTGGCGCAGGTTCTTGACCAACCGGATCTGGCCCGGGCCAATACGGCGCTTGAGGCCTATTCGCTGGCCGGCCCGGAGATGGCCCAATGGGTGGCGCGGTCTGCCCTGACCAATTGCCAATCCATACTACAGGGGGCCGATATCGCAGTAGATTGCGTGGTTATTGATCGCACAGGTCTGATATTGGCGCAGTCATGACGGTGTTAATTCTTGCAGGTACGGGCGAGGCTCGGCAATTTGCCCAATTTTGCGCAGATCACAAGATTGCCGCCTGCGCCAGTTTGGCCGGGGCGACGCGCCAGCCGAAACAGCTGGCCGTGCCCACCTATCATGGTGGTTTTGGCGGCGGTGACGGGTTTCGCGCGTTTTTGAAACGCCATGGCGTTCGCGCAATATGCGATGCCACCCATCCCTTTGCCCATCACATCACCCAGCGGAGCTATGACATCGCTCGCGCAATCGGTCTGCCCTATATGCGCTTTGAGCGACCCGCCTGGCAGCCGGGGCCGGGTGATCAGTGGATCTTTTTGGGTGATGAAACAGAGGCCGCGGCGCATATCGCGGCGGGGGCTGTGGTGTTTCTGGCCACGGGGCGGCAAAGCCTGCCAAAATTTGCCAATCTTGGGCATGCGCAGTTGATCTGTCGGCAAATTGATCCGCCCCAGGTCGCCTTTCCTTGGCCCAATGGTGATTACCTGATTGGCCGTCCACCATTTTCCATTGCCGATGAGGAGGCCTTGTTTCGCCGCCTAAATGTCGATGTGCTTGTGGTCAAAAACGCCGGCGGTGCGGCCAGTCGCACAAAATTGGATGCGGCGCGGAATTTGGGGCTCAAGGTCTTGATGATTGAACGCCCGCCTTGCTCGGCGCGGCCATGCCTATCAGAAGGCTCACAGGCGGAGGCATGGTTGGCGCAATGGGCATCGTAACCATCTCCACAGCGGTTGATATTGATCGCGCCGTGGATCAGCTCAATATTCCTGAATTTTATGCAATTCATAAAACATGCGGCCCTATTCCTTTGCGCCGCAAGCCGCCCGGTTTTGCCAGCCTGCTTCAGGCCATTGTCGCACAACAGGTCTCGGTGGCCTCTGCGGCTGCGATTTGGCAGCGTATTCAGGCGGCCGGCCTGTGTTGTGAGGCCAAAATGGCGCAGGCGAGCGCGGCGGAATTGGCGCGCCTCGGCCTATCGCGCCCCAAAATCCGCTATTCGAAGGCGCTGGCCCTCAGTGGGCTTGATTACGAGGGTTTGGCAGCTTTGCCCGATGCTGAGGTCATGTCCCGCCTGACGGCCATCACGGGTATCGGGCGCTGGACTGCGGAAGTTTATGCGCTGCAAGCCCTGGGCCGGGCGGATGTGTTTCCGCATGGAGATTTAGCCCTGCAAGAGGCGGCGCGGCAGGTGTTTCATTTGCCGAAGCGCCCGAGCGAGGCGGATATGCGCGCCTTGGCTGAAAATTGGGCACCATTCAGAGCCGTTGCAGCGCGTCTGTTATGGGCCTATTACAAAAATCACAAATCGCGAGAGGGGATAGGATGACACGGGTTTTGAAATCAATGAGTCAAATGCCACAGGACCAAGACGGCGCTGTTACCTCAGCCGTCATCTTTTTGCATGGTTACGGGGCAAATGGGGCCGATCTGATGGGGCTGGCCGAGGTCTTGGCAGATCATATGCCGGGCACGCTATTTCTTGCGCCCAATGCACCAGAGACGACTGTTATGGCGCCCATGGGGCTGCAATGGTTTCCCATCCCTTGGATTGATGGATCTTCAGAGGAAGATGCCGCCAATGGTCTGCAAGCGGCGTCAGAGGATTTAAATGCCTATCTGGATGGGGTGATGGTGGATTATGATCTGCTGCCCGAACAGGTGGTGATATTTGGATTTTCGCAAGGCACTATGATGGCGCTGCATGTGGCGCCGCGGCGCGAAGATCCGGTGGCCGGGGTTGTGGCTTTCTCGGGCCGGTTGCTGCAGGCGGAGGCCTTGCAAGAGGAGGCCCAATCTAAGATGCCGATCCTTTTGGTGCATGGGGATGCGGATGAGGTTGTGCCGATTGACGCTTTGCCCCATGCGGCCGAGGCTTTGGAGGCCGCGGGGTTCAAAGAGGTTTATGCCCATATCATGAAGGGTACGGGCCATGGCATTGGTCCAGATGGGCTACAGGTGGCTTTGGCCTTTATGCGCAAACAGTTGGGTATGGAGTGATTGGGGTCCACCAGATACAGGGGTTGCCTGTTTTATTTCCCCAGATATAGTGGCCCCAAGTAGCGAACGGGGCGCCATCTATGACTGGAGACTTTAGAACGCAATTTGTGAGAGAAGCGGCCAAGCCGGTGCAGAGGCCGGCCTTGGTGCTCAACGCGGATTATCGCCCCTTGTCCTATTACCCGCTGTCGCTGTGGAGCTGGCAAGATGCTGTGAAGGCGGCCTGGCTTGACCGGGTGCAGATTGTTGCGGAATACGACGATATTGTGCGCTCGCCGACAACGCAAATTCGTATCCCATCCGTCGTTGTGCTGCGCGATTATGTCAAACCGCAAAGCTCTGTGGCCTTTACGCGCTTCAATCTATTTTTGCGAGATGAGTTTTCGTGCCAATATTGCGGCGCGCGCGGGGATTTGACCTTTGATCATGTGGTGCCGCGCACGCGCGGGGGGCGCACCAGTTGGGAGAATGTGGTCGCGGCCTGCTCCAAATGCAACTTGAAAAAAGGCTCCCGCAGTCTGAAGCAATCGGGGCTGCATCTGCGCAAACCGATCCGCAAACCACAGGCAGAAGAGCTGCGCAATCTCGGGCGAAAATTTCCACCGGGCCATCTGCATGAAAGCTGGGTGGATTTTCTGTATTGGGATGCAGAGCTTGAGGCCTAGGCCGAACAGCTGGCTCCCCCGAGCACACAAAATTTTGCGCAATGCGGGTGGTTGAGCGCGACGTCTTTTTCCGCCTCTTGTAACGTGGTGCCCAATTCGAATTCTGGCGCATAGGCCAAAAGCGTGCAGGTCAAAACCGCGGGGCGCGGGGCGCCCTTGCGTTTGACCACCATGCGCGAGGAGGCACACATCAAACTGTCGGGATCCTTGTCCAAGATTCCCCAGCAGGCTGTGGTGATCTCTGGCACTTCGGCGCGTTCGTCCAGCTCTGGAAACAGCACGGTGACGCCGGGATTAAAGGCGTCAATGTCATATCCGTTCTGTTCAAAAAGCGCGCTATAGCCGGCTCTGCTTGCGGCCTCGCTGTCGCCCCAGACGGTGCGGCCAGCGACATGCATGCGGATGCCAACATCGCGCAGCCAGTTCATACCCTGGAGCGTTTTGTCAAAGGCGCCCTTGCCGCGCTCCGTGTCATGATTGGCGCGGTCAAAGTGATCGAGCGAGATGCGCAGCGTGAGTTTGCCGGGGTAGGCGGCATTGAGCGCCACCAGCCCCTGTTTGACCCGTTTGCGCATCATGGGCAGCATGGCATTGGTTAAGATCAGCACCTCGTAACCGGCCGCCAGGCTGCATTCGGCGATCGCAATCATTTCTGGGTTCATGAAGGGTTCCCCGCCGGTAAAAGCAATCTCGCGCACCGGCCAGTTTCGGGTGACCAATTGCTCCAGATAGTCTTTCACCTCATCGGCAGTGATATAGACCAAAGCATCATTGGTCGGGCTGCTGTCGATATAGCAATTGACGCATTCAATATTGCAAAGCGTGCCCGTGTTGAACCACAAAGTCTCAGGATGGGTCAGGGCCACCCGCGCGCGCGCCTCACCTTTTGCGGTCACATTGGGGTCGGAGAATTTTTCGAGATGGGCCATAGGTTGTCGCTCCCTGAAATCATGTGCAGCACTGCTTTCGCCCTCCTTAATACGGGGAGGCACAGAAAAAAAGCGTCGATGAAACATGCTGACAGAGAAGTGATCGCGCCCTATAAGGTGGACAGTGGCCGCGCAGCGTTGTAAGGCACCGTTAGCGCAAACATTTTAGAGGATCCGCCCATGGTCTCCCGTGTCATCCCCGTTGAGCCTTTCGATCTTGTCATCTTTGGTGGCACGGGTGATTTGGCACGTCGAAAAATATTGCCGGGGCTGTTTCGCAGGTTCTGTGCCGGTCAAATGCCGGCTAATGCGCGCATCATAGGGGCTGCGCGCGGGGATATCGGCCAGAAGGGCTATCAAGACTTGATCCGCGCAGCCATCAATGAATTTGGTGCGCCCTCCGCCGAGAGCCTGGCGCAACTCGATGCCTTCATTGCACAGCTGCATTATGTTGCGGTCGATATTTGCGGCGACGGGGGATGGGATGAATTGGCCAAATTGATCCGAAAGGATTTGGTGAACGCCTATTATTTCTCAGTTGCTCCAAGTCTATTTGGCGATATCGCCGCCCGCTTGAACTCATGGAAGATTGCCACACCGGCGGCGCGCATCGTTGTGGAAAAACCTTTTGGCCGCGATTTGCAAAGTGCCAAGGCGCTCAACAACGTTTTGTCGCAACAGTTTGACGAGGGCCAAATCTATCGGATTGACCATTATTTGGGCAAGGAAACGGTGCAAAATCTCATGGCCGTGCGCTTTGGCAATCTGTTGTTTGAACCTTTGTGGAACGCACAATATGTCGACCACATTCAGATCACCGTGGCGGAAACGGTGGGCGTTGGCGGGCGCGGGGCCTATTACGACACATCAGGCGCTATGCGCGATATGGTGCAAAACCATTTGATGCAGCTGCTATGCTTGATCGCGATGGAGCCGCCGTCACATTTTGATCCTGATGCGGTGCGCGACGAAAAGCTAAAAGTCATCCGAAGCTTGGCGCCGGTGGCCGCACATCACGTTGTGCGCGGCCAATATGATGCCACCGCCACCACGGCCAGCTATCGCACGGATGCGGAAAACCCGCGCAGCTTTACCGAAAGCTATGTCGCCATTAAGGCGCATATCGAGAATTGGCGTTGGGCCGGGGTTCCGTTTTATCTGCGAACTGGAAAGCGGCTCAAGGCACGGACCTCTGAAATCGCGATTGTCTTCAAGAAGTTGCCCCATTCGATTTTTGAAAAATCTGCCGATGAAAAGCAAAACATCCTGGCCATTCAGTTGCAACCCAATGAGGGAATGACGCTGGATGTCACCATTAAAGAGCCCGGTCCTGGCGGGATGCGTTTGGTGCATGTGCCGCTGGATATGACATTTGCCGATGCCCTTGGCGATCACTCAGAGGACACGCCAGATGCCTATGAACGGTTGATCATGGATGTGATACGCGGTGATCAAACGCTGTTTATGCGCGGCGATGAGGTGGAGGCCGCCTGGAAATGGACGGATCCTATTATTGAAGCCTGGGAGGCACGCAATGATGTGCCCAAGCTTTACGACGTCGGCTCGGCTGGACCTGAAGATGCTATGGCGCTCATCCACCGTGACGGTCGGCGATGGCGCGAGGTGAAGTGATGCAGCTGGCATCTTATGAAACCGCATCTGAAATGATGCAAAGCCTCTCGGCGCAAATTGCGTCAGAGCTCTCTGCGGCGATTGCGCTGCGCGGGCGCGCTTGTTTGGCCGTGCCGGGCGGCAGCACGCCGGGCCCGCTCTTTGATCAGCTCAGTCAAGCGCCATTGGATTGGGCCAATGTGACTGTGATGTTGACCGATGAACGCTGGGTGCCCACGGACAGCCCACGCTCGAATACCGGCTTGATAAAAAATCGTCTGTTGGTGAATGCCGCCAGCGCCGCGCGCTATATCGCGCTTTATGCGCCGGGTTTGGATCACGTCGGCGGCGCGCGCGTGCTATCGCAGCAGGTTGCGCCGAATTTGCCGGTCGATGTGTTGGTTTTGGGGATGGGCACGGATATGCACACAGCCTCGCTCTTTCCCGGGGCGCCCGAGCTGTCCTTCGCGCAAAGTGAGCTGGCCGATGCGGTGATGCCGATGGTGCCTGTGGAATCTGACCTCGAGCCGCGCGTGACCTTGAGTGCCCCGGCGCTTGAAACGGCGCGCCAGACCCATGTTTTGATCCTTGGCGAGGAGAAAAAAGCGGCCCTGGCGCTCGCGCAAAGGCTGTCGCCCGCGGAGGCACCGATTGCACAATTTTTACCCAATGCAACTGTGCATTGGAGCCCGGTTTAGGACGAAACGATGTTCGCAAATTTAAAAGAAAAATTCACTGCCGTGAGCGGTCGTCAGATTATCAGCTTGTTTGATGATCAAAGAGCCGAGGACTTCTCGGTGCGGGCCGATGGGCTGTTTTTTGATTATTCCAAGACAAATATTGATGATGAAACCCGCGCCATGCTTTTGGCGCTTCTCGGCAAAATCGATTTGCCTCAAAAGCGGGCGGCGATGTTTTCAGGTGAAAAGATCAACATCACAGAAGACCGTGCGGTCTTGCACACCGCTTTGCGCCGCGCGTCTGGTCCCCTTATTGTGGAGGGCTGCGATGTCATGGAGCAGGTTTTGACCACGCGGTCGCGACTTTTGGAATTCGCCGAGGCCGTGCGCTCTGGTGCGGTGCAAGGGCAGGGTGGGGCCTATACGGATGTGGTGAATATCGGCATTGGCGGCTCTGATTTGGGGCCGGCGATGGCCTATTTGGCCCTCAAACCCTATGCGCAGGGCCCTCGGTGCCATTTTGTCAGCAATGTGGATGGCGCGCATGTGACCGATGTGTTGGAGAATTTGGATCCGCGCACCACTTTGGTGATTGTCGCGTCCAAAACTTTTACCACGATTGAGACCCTTACCAATGCTCAAACAGCCCTGCGCTGGATGGCGACGGCGGTGGAGCGGCCGGCGGATCATTTTGTGGCCCTGAGCACTGCGAAGGAAAAAACCTCGGCCTTTGGGATTGCAGCAGATCGGGTCTTTGGCTTTGAAGATTGGGTTGGTGGACGCTATTCGGTTTGGGGACCAATTGGTCTGAGCTTGGCCATTGCCATAGGGGCGGAGCACTTCCGGGCTTTTCTAAACGGTGCTGAGACGATGGATAGGCATTTTCAAACCGCAGCCGCGCAAGACAATTTGCCCGTCATGCTGGCCTTGGTGGGGGTGTGGCATGCACAGGTGGCTGGATATGCCACCCGCGCTGTATTGCCCTACGAGCAGCGCCTGTCGCGTTTTCCTGCCTATCTACAGCAGCTTGAAATGGAATCCAACGGTAAGGGCGTGGGGATTGACGGCCAAGATCTCCTGGATCCCTCAGGGCCAATTGTTTGGGGAGAACCGGGCACAAATGGGCAGCATGCCTTCTATCAGTTGATCCACCAAGGCCAGCATATCATTCCTTGCGAATTCATGCTGGCCAAAGAGGGCCACGAGCCGCAATTGGCGCATCAACATCACTTGCTTCAAGCCAATTGTCTGGCGCAATCGCAGGCATTGATGCTTGGGCGGGACCTGCCCGCAGCGCTGAAGATCGCAAAGGCCAAAGGGTTTGAGGGCGTGGAATTGGAGCGCCAGGCCCGGCATCGGGTTTTTAAAGGCAACCGACCGTCCACAACGTTGATCTATCCCAAACTCACGCCCTTTTGCCTTGGGCAGCTGATTGCACTCTATGAACACCGGGTCTTTGTCGAAGGGGTGATCCTTGGGATCAATTCCTTTGATCAATGGGGCGTTGAGCTGGGCAAGGAATTGGCCACGGCTTTGGAACCTGTTGTGAAAGGCGACAGTGCCGGGGAGCACAATGATCCCTCAACCGTGAACCTTGTGGCGCAGCTGCGCTCCTAAAGCTCCACCACCCGTTTTTCCAACGCCGAAACTTGGGCCGCCTGCCCCATGCGCACGGCCCAAATCCCATCGGTGAGGCTGACCTCTGGCGCCGCGCCCTGCAAGACAACTTGTTGAAATTTCTGATGTTGATAGAAGGTTGAGCCATTGTGATCACCCGCGGCCAGAAGCGCTTCGGGCACAGGGGTGTCGATCCGGCGGGGGCCCATCGGGCTGCGCGGGCTGATCACAACATGCGGGACCGGCGGGGATGCCAAATGCGCAGGCCAAAAACGCGCCGGGCCCGGCACTTTGCAGGCAATCTTTCCCTTGGGCCCGACGGCGTGAATTTCTTCCTGATATTCTGAGCCTTCAGCAAACATGCTCAACTCTAACATGGCGCGGGCACCGCTGGCGAAATCGACAATAACATAACCGCAGTCCCAAATGTCGGAGCGACGCCCGGCGTAAACCTCATCTAAATGATTCACTTCCTGACCCGCGCTGGCCATCACCCGTATCGGGTCAGATTTTAAAATCAGCCGCATGAGATCAAAGAAATGGCAGCATTTTTCGACCAAAGTTCCGCCAGAATTGTGATTAAATCGGTTCCAATCGCCGACTTTTGGCAGAAACGGAAAACGATGCTCGCGTATGGTGAGCATTTTGATCCCGCCTGTGACCGCCTCGGCTTGATCAATCAGCGCCGCAACTGGCGGCATATAGCGATATTCCATCGCAACCCAAACCGGGGCGGGATAGGTTTGCGCGAAGGCCTGGGCCTCGGCCAAATCGGCGGGATCCGTGAAGAGGGGCTTTTCGCAGAGGATCGGCAAGGCACGTTGAGCTGCAATCTGTTGCAGCTGTGGCATATGGCAATGATTGGGGCTGACGATGACCAAGCAATCAAGGGCTTCGAAGGATAAGAGCGCATCTAGACTGTCAACCATCCTGGCCCGTGGCAAAACCTTGGCCGCCTGTGCGCGCATCTCGGCGTCCGGTTCAAACACGACGGTGATCTGCGTGCCCTCTAACAGTTCAATGTTGCGAATATGCTCCTGGCCCATCATGCCGCAGCCAATTAATCCATAGCGTAGTGTCATTATCTGTCCTTATTTGATACGAGCGACATAGCGTGAAACGGAAGGATCGTACCAGTTTCGTGAAAACTCGAGGGCAGCGCCTGTGTTGGCCCATGCGATTCTTTCCACATAACCGGCAGTTTCTCCGGGCCGCAGACCAAATTGATCTACGGCCCAAGGGGGGGTTGGGGCAAAAGAGATGTGATCCTCGGCCCTTACAATCCACAGTCCAAATCGGGTTTGATAGGTATGGTAGAGCGACTCAGAAATCTCTTCGGCCGCGATATCATCCGCCACGGAACCATCTAGCCATATTTCTTCTAGGGCCGCGGGCCGATGATCCAAAAACCGCAGGCGGCGAAACCGGAAAGCGGTTGGATCTGCACCAAAATAAGGCGCATTGACCGGTTTGGTCAGCCGGTCAACCGACAAGAGCTGCGCGGTGGGAAGACCGGCTCCATTCAGGGACTCTAATCTAAAAAATGAATAAATATTCGCGGCTTGAGGGGCTATATTTATGTAATTTCCGGAGCCTTGTTTGCTGTGGATGAGGTGTTGATCTCTTAGGCGCTTTAACGCCTTACGCAAAGTGCCGACGGCCACGCCAAATTCTGCGGCCATGGTCCGTTCCGGTGGCAAGCGCTCTCCGTCGAGCCATTGCCCCGCGGTGATGCGGCGCGCGATGGCTTCGCTGATCTGCACATAGCTGGGCAAAGCGCCGGGTGAGGGTGTCGGATTGGCCATGGGGTCTGCGAATTGATCCACTATTGATTTACATCTTGATGTGAGGTTTAAAGATGAAATGCAAGCCTTCTTTTCGAGACCGCAATGACAGTCGTTCCAATTACATCCGCTGATTTGAAAGCGGCCGAAGTTTCCTGGTTTTCGGCCCTGTGCTCTGATGACTACCAATATCTTGGCGTACCGGATGGCGCATTGCGCTCCTCTTGGGCGCATTGCAGCAAAATTGTGCAGCAATCAGAGGCCAATGGGTTTCGCAATATCCTTTGCCCGTCCTCTTATCAGGTCGGGCAAGATACTTTGTCTTTCGTTGCCGGGTGCGCCCCATTGACCGAAAAAATCAATATGCTGGCCGCCATTCGCTGCGGCGAGATGCAGCCGATTATGTTGGCGCGAACTGTGGCGACTTTGGATCATATGCTCAAAGGGCGTTTGACCCTGAATGTGATTTCATCCGATTTCCCCGGTCAAAAGGAGCCGAGTTCCTATCGCTATCAAAGATCGCGTGAGGTGGTCCAGATTCTCAAGCAAGCCTGGACGGCCGATGAGATAAATTTTGCGGGTGAAATTTACAACTTCCAGGGGGTCAGCGCAGAGCCCGCAAGGCCCTATCAACAAAACGGCGGCCCGCTGCTTTATTTTGGGGGGTATTCGCCCGATGCGGTCGAGCTTTGCGCCGAACATTGTGATGTCTATCTCATGTGGCCGGAGACTCGGGAAGATTTGAGCCAAAGGATGCAGGCGGTACATGCACGGGCCGAGACCTACGGCCGGAGGTTGGATTACGGTTTGCGCGTGCATATGATCGTGCGCGATACCGAGCAAGAAGCGCGCGAATTTGCGCAAGAATTGGTTTCCAAACTCGATGATGAAACCGGAAGCGCCATCCGCAACCGGGCCTTGGACAGCGGATCCTATGGGGTATCTCGGCAAGCGCGGAACCGTGACCTGGCTGACATGGATGGGTTTATTGAGCCGCATCTGTGGACCGGCGTGGGGCGTGCACGCTCGGGTTGTGGCGCGGCCCTTGTCGGATCTGCGGATCAAATATTGTCCGAGCTCGAAGCCTACCAAAAGATGGGGATGCGCTCATTTATTTTTTCTGGCTATCCGCATTTGGAAGAATGTGACTATGTTGGCAAGCTGGTCTTGCCGCATATGGCAACCTGTTCTTTGCCGCATGAATATGGGCGCGTGCCTCATGAAACCCCTGCAACCCCACTTGGAAATGGACCCCGCGTGTAATGGAACGAATTTCACTGACTGAGACTGTGGCGTTGAGCCGTTTGATTTATGGCATGTGGCGTTTGGCAGATGACAACGACACCAGCCCGAGCCATGTGCAGGCGAAAATTGAGACCTGTTTGGCACAGGGCATCACAACGATGGATCAAGCGGATATCTATGGCGGATATGAGGCGGAGGAGCTGTTCGGCAAGGCTTTGCGCGCGGCGCCGCATCTGCGCGATCAAATCGAAATTGTGACCAAATGCGATATTATCGTTGGCGCCGGGCGCTATGCCAGCACGCGGGTGAAACACTATGATACGTCAGCGGCGCATATTGCCGCCTCGATTGATCACTCATTGCGCCTTATGGGCATTGAAAAAATCGACCTTTTGCTGGTGCACCGGCCGGACCCGATGATGGATCATCACGAGACAGGGGCGGCTCTGGATGCTGCGGTGGCCTCTGGGAAAGTGGCGGCTGTAGGCGTGTCCAATTTTAAACGCCATGATTGGACCTTGCTGCAATCTGCGATGAAAACGCCTCTGGCCACCAATCAGATTGAAATGAGCGTTTTGGAAAATAGCGCATTTACCAATGGCGATTTGGCCTTTTTGCAGGAGTTTGGCGTGCCGGCTATGGCCTGGTCTCCGCTGGCGGGCGGGGCGTTGTTCCGGGGGGAGAACCCGAAGCTTTTGAGCTTACTGCAAGAGATTGGTGCGGGCGATGCCGCGGCGGCGGCCGTGGCTTGGTTGCTGGCGCATCCCGCGCGCATCCTGCCTGTGCTCGGCACCAATTCTCTCGCGCGCATTGCCAAATTGGAGGCCGCCTGTGCCATTCCATTTGACCGCGAGCTTTGGTTTGAGGTGTTTGAAGCGGCCAATGGTCAGGAGGTGCCATAGCCTCTGCTATCTTGGTCGCGGAGGTTTTGTGGAGGAGCCGAGAATCAACTCAGCATCCAGCAATATGCCTTCCGGGTCCCGACCTGGATCGGCGATGGTTTTAAGCAAAAGGTCCGCGCTGAGACGACCGGCCTCGCGCACCGAAGAGCGGGTGGCGGTATAGACGGGCACCGCGGCGGGGTCGCGAAAATAAGACAAGTCATCATCATGGGTGATCACAGAGACATCTCGCCCGAGTTTCAGTTCTCTTTCGTCCAGCGCCCGCCGAATACCATTGGCCATGATGATCGAAGAGGTGACGATGGCCGTCGGTGGGGTGGGCAGGTCCAGAAGAGTAATGGCGTTTTTATAGCCATTGGGCTCGGTCATTTCGCTATGGGTGATATAGGCCTCGGCCACGGCGATATTGTTTTCTTTGAGCGCCCGCCGATAGCCCCGCGTTCTGCGCATGGCAAAATCCATTTCTGCCACCCCGTTTATCAAACCAATCGAGCGATGGCCCAATTCGATCAACAATTGCGTTGCCCGGAAAAAGGATCGCTCATTGTTGACGTCCACCCAATTGTATTTCTCAACCGTATTGCTTGAGCGCCCATGCACAACAAAGGGCAGATTGAGATTGTTGAGCTGGGCGATGCGCTGTTCGTCGACCCGCGGCGCATGCACCACCACGCCATCCACCGCCGAACGCGCGGCCAATTCCTTATAGCTGGTGAATTCATCTTCATCTGGCACCAATGAGAGCAGCAGATCATAGCCACTTTGCGCATAGCGTGCGCTGGCGCCGGCGATGAAATCGGCAAAGATCGGATTGACCATTTCATGTTCTTTGGAAACGGAGACCAAATGGCCGATTGTCATCGACTTTCCTGTGGCCAAGCGCCGGGCCCGAGTGTTGGGTTTGTAATTGTGTTTTGCCGCAGCTTTTAGGACCAATTGGCGGGTTCTTTCGCTGACCTCAGGGAAGCCATTAAGCGCGCGACTCACCGTGGTTTGAGACATGCCAAGCTCTTGGGACAAAGATTTAAGATTTGTAGAATTCGTCAAAGCGCTTCCAATGCTTAACAGATTTTCTCGTCCCGCCGTCAAAAAACCCAATTTTTGGGACTTTAGGCCGTATTTTGTATATTTCTGTCTCATTTTTTGTAAATAATAAAGGAGTTTTTTTATGATAAAGTGATTTTTAATGAATTGACAGCGGGCGGATGGCAGAATAATCAAGAAAAATCCAAAGCGCTTTGAAAGCGTAATGATGTAAAAAAGGCTTGCATTTTCGACTCGGAATCTATGTTGTGTTTCGGGAAACCATGCTGGTTTTTAAAGGCCGTTTTGAGAGGCGTTGCGAATTGTATTGTAGCGCGTTTTGAGGGGTTAGCGACTGTGAAAAGAATAGACTTTTGGGAGGAATAAATGTCTTTTTCGAATAAACTTTTGAGCGGAGCTGCTGTGGCGGCTTTGTCCATGTCTTTCGCCGGAATGGCGCAAGCCGATGTCTGTGATACGCCTTCGAAACTCGGCGATCTTGGCAATTTTGCCGGTGAGGTGATCACCATTGCTGGCTCCATGGAGGGCAAAGACGAAGAAATGCTGCTGAACACCGTAAGCTGCTTTGAAAAAGCAACGGGCGCTGTCGTTCAATACTCCGGTTCTCGTGATTTTGCAGCCCTAGTGGTTGCAGATTTGCGCTCCAACAACGCGCCAAATATTGCGATTTTCCCGCAGCCTGGTCTGGCCGCGGACATGGCGAAAGAAGGTCACTTGGTGCCACTGGGTGACGATTTGGCCAATTGGATGTCCGAAAACTATGGTGCGGGCTCCTCATGGGTTGATCTGGGCACATATGCCGATGCCAAAGGCAAAGAAGATTTTTACGGCTTCGCCTTCAAAATGGATCTGAAATCCTTGGTTTGGTATTCTCCAGAGCAGTTTGAAGACAATGGCTACGACATCCCAACCACAATGGAGGAGCTGATTGCCCTTTCCGATCAAATGGTGGCCGATGGCAATACCCCATGGTGTATTGGCGTTGAATCGGGCAATGCCACTGGTTGGACGGCGACAGATTGGATGGAAGATCTGATGCTGCGCACCACATCGCCCGAAAATTATGATCGCTGGGTCTCCAATGATCTGCCGTTCAACAGCCCTGAAGTGTTGAATGCGATGGAAGTTTATGGTCAGTTTTCCCGCAATGACGACTATGTTGCCGGTGGGGCCTCCTCAGTTGCAACAACATTCTTCGGCGACGCGCCAAAAGGCCTGTTCTCCTCGCCTGCCAGCTGCTTGATGCACCGTCAGGCCTCTTTCATCCCAGCCTTTTTCCCGAAAAAAGGTGAAGAAGTTGCAAATGGTGAAGCAGATTTCTTCTATTTCCCACCCTATGCATCGGCAAACCTTGGCAACCCAGTTTTGGGCGCCGGTACGCTTTGGACCATGGCAAAAGACTCCCCTGCAACACGGGCGTTCTTCCAATACATGACCGAAGCATCGGCTCATGAAGCTTGGATGTCACAGGGCACATTCTTGACAGCCCACAAAGGCGCAGACTTGAATGCCTATGCGACACCAGCTTTGCGCAAACAGGGTGAAATTCTGTCCAACGCCACCACATTCCGCTTTGACGCATCTGATCTGATGCCAGGGGCGATTGGTGCCGGTGCCTTCTGGTCAGAAATGACCGCTTTTGCAAATGGCCAGGATGCGAAAACCACAGGTGACAACATCCAAGCCGCATGGGACGCCATCAAGTAAGATGCGCCTGATGTAAACAGCTTGAGGAGCGCAAAGAGTATTTGCGCTCCTCTTTTTCTAAGCTCCCCTGTTATCAGATATGATTTAAGGATCATGCGATGCGCGCCTTAAGCCCAATTATAGCCAGCAATGGCCTTGCGATATTTCTGACAATTGTCTTTCTTTTGCCCATCACGGCGATTTTTACTTTTGTCGTGACCACGCCATTGGACGATGTAATGGCAAATTTGGGCCTGTGGATGCATGCGAAATGGCAGTGGTCTTTTCCCGAATTTGACACGCAAGAACGCTTTGCCAAAATCGGATTTGCCTTGAGATCGGTGGTGATAGCAGTTGGTATTTCCTTCATGTATTTCGGTATTTCGAATTGGCTGAACGCCAGTTTGGCGCGGGTGCGCTGCGAGAATTCTCTTGGTCGCCAATCAAATATCATTGAAGCGATCCAGCCTTGGATCTTCGTGGGCCCGACTTTGGTCTTGCTGCTTTTGTTCTTGCTGGTGCCGGCCTTATCGACGCTGTCATTGTCGTTCCAAGAGTATGACGGCACGCCCTCGGTGCGCAATTATGCCTTTCTTTGGGATCCTGAGTCGCTGGGCTATTTGCAATTTCGTTTGGCGATGCGCAACAGTCTGATGTGGCTCATTCTCGTGCCCTCGACCTGCATCATCTTTGGACTTTTGATTGCGGTCCTCGCCGATTCTGTTTCCTGGGGCGTGGTGGCAAAAACTTTTATCTTTGTGCCTTTGGCGATTTCCTTTGTCGGCGCTGCGGTGATTTGGCGCAATATATTCGCCGGCGGGGGGATCGAACCTTTGGAGACCATCAATGGCATGACGCCCTCCTATCAAATCGGTTTGCTCAAATCCTTGTTGGGGCATACGGCGGAATATAACGAGCCGCTTTACAGTTTGAAATTCTGGGGCAATTTCTTTTTGATGTGGATCTTGGTTTGGGTGCAGACCGGCTTTGCCATGGTGATTTTCTCGGCGGCGCTGCGCGGCGTTCCGGAGGACACGATTGAAGCGGCGAAGATTGACGGGGCCAATCCCTTCCAGATGTTCTTCCGCGTGAAGCTGCCGCAGATCTATTCGACCGTTTTGGTGGTTTGGACGACATTGGTGGTGTTGGTGCTTAAAGTATTCGACATTCCCTATGCGCTGTCGGCGAACGATGATGATAAATTGCTGCTTGCGACCATGATGGAAAACGCCCGCAACAACTGGTCGATTGGCGGTGACAATGTGGACAATCTTTATGCCTCTATCGCGGTGATGCTCATGCTCACAGTTGTGCCCAATATGGTGTTCAATGGCTGGCGCATTCGGCGTGAACAAAAAGAGCTTGGAAATTAAGGTATAGACAGATGACAAAAACGCTCAGCCATATTGTCCTCGCCCTCATCGTATTTATTTGGGTCGTGCCTTTTGTGGCGCTTGTCTCGACCTCGATGCGATCTGAAGTGGCTGCGAAAACCTCCGGGTTCTGGACCTCTTTTACCCCGACGGAATTGGGGCATCGCTTTTCAACCCATGATAAAGACCAGCTGGAACCAACTGCGGTGATGCGCGGCAACATTCTGGAGCGGATCAATGCCGAGAGCTCCGGCTATTCGGTTTCGGGCGATGTAAAATCCATTTTGATCAAGACCCGTATCGCCGATCCGGAAAATCCCGGAAAAACCAAATTGGTCCGCAAATTGGTGCCCGCGGGAGAGGCGATGGATGTTCGGGGCGGCGCGTTCGTCTTTGACACCAATGGGGATTTCACCTGGACCTTTGATAAGGCCACGGCGCCCCAACCCAAAAATCTTGATGTATTTATCAATCAAGATCCGGCCTTTGGGGCCGATGCCTATATTGAGGTCTTGTTTGACAATAAGAACGTGCCCAATGCCTTGATCTCCTCATTCATCGTCACCATTCCAGCGACGATCATCCCGATCACAATTGCCGCCTTTGCCGCCTATGCTTTTGCTTGGATGCAGTTTCCGGGCCGCGATTGGTTGTTTGTGATCGTGGTCTCATTGATGGTTGTGCCAACGCAATTGGCCTTCCTGCCGATCTTGCAAGGGTTCAGTGGAATTGCCTCTTGGGCGACAGCCTTAAACCAGTGGTTAACGGATTGTGAATTGACCGACAGCTGCCAAGTGGCTTCCAAGTCCTTTGCCAGCCTTTGGATCACCCATACGGCCTTTGGCTTGCCCTTGGCGATTTATCTGCTGCGCAATTACATTGTGGGCCTGCCCAAAGAACTTTTGCAGAGCGCGCGGATTGATGGCGCCAGTCATTTGCAAATTTTCACGCGGATCATCGTGCCGCTCTCTGTACCGGCTTTGGCCTCTTTCAGCATCTTCCAATTTCTTTGGGTATGGAATGACTTGATCGTGGCTTTGTATATCGGACCGAATAATTCCTCGGATTTGGTCTTTCCCATTCGGCTGCAAAAACAATTGGGAACCTTCAAAGATCAGCTGCATTTGCTGAACGCCTCGGCGGTGATTTCCATGATCGTGCCGGTGGTCGTCTTCCTGTCGATGCAGCGATATTTCATTCGTGGGCTGCTGGCCGGCTCCGTAAAAGGTGGTTGATTATGACTGAACTCAAATGGTGGGAAACCGCCGTTATTTACCAAATCTATCCCCGTTCCTTTCAGGATTCCAATTCTGATGGCATCGGCGATTTGCCGGGGATTACCACGCGGCTTGAGTATATCGCCAATCTCGGGGTTGATGCGATTTGGATTAGCCCGTTCTACCCGTCGCCGCAGAAGGATTTCGGCTATGATGTCTCCGATTACTGCGACATCAACCCTGAATACGGCAGCTTGGCGGATTTTGACGCGCTGATTGCCAAGGCGCATGGGCTCGGACTTAAGGTGATGATTGACATCGTGCCGGGTCATTGTTCCGATCAGCATATTTGGTTTGAGCAAAGCCGGCAGTGGCGTGACAATCCGAAAGCAGATTGGTTTCACTGGGTCGATCCATTGGCGGATGGCTCGCCACCCACCAATTGGCTCTCCTTCTTTGGCGGGCGTGCTTGGACCTGGGAGCCGCGGCGGCAGCAATATTATTTACATAATTTCCTGCCAAGCCAGCCCAATCTCAATCACGCCAATCCAAGTGTCATTGAAGCCTTTCAACAGATTGCGCGGTTTTGGTTCGATCGCGGCGTCGACGGGTTTCGCATGGATGCGGTGCATACGGTCAATGCAGATACCGCGCCTTATCGCAACAACCTGCCGAAACCGAACTTTAAGCTGGGCAGCTTGCCGCAAGAGCAGCAACCCTTCTTCCGGCAATTGCATGACAGCGCGCAGCTCAATCAACCTGCCATTCAAAACTTCATCGAAGCCTTCCGCAAAGTCGCGGATGAATATGATGGAGACCGCTTCTTAATGGGTGAATTGCACGGCGATAATCCGGTTTTGGCCAGTGAGACCTTCACCGCACCCGGGCGTCTGCATGCGACCTATAATTTTAACCTCCTGGAATGGGCTGGGCTTGATGTGGCTGGGCTGGAGAAGGCGATTTCAACGGCGATTGAGGCCTTTAACGGCACCGGGCGGCTCACTTTTGCCTTTTCCAATCACGACGTGCCGCGGTCTGCCACGCGCCAATTGGCGCCCCTGGGTCTTGGGGAAGACCAGCAAGAGGCCTTGCAGTTGCTCTTGCTGAAATTGGAAACCAGCCTGATTGGCTCGACCTGTGTCTACCAAGGCGAGGAACTGGCCCTCAGTGATGTGCAAGATATACCGCTTGATCGCATGCAAGATCCCTGGGGTATTGAATTTGCCCCCGTCTTTCTTGGCCGTGACACCTGCCGCACGCCCATGGTTTGGCGTAGGTCTGCCAATCAATGGGGTGGATTTTCCGATGCGCCCAGCACCTGGCTGCCCGTAGCCGCGGCGCATCTCGCACGCGCCGGCCTAGATGAGGCGGAGCGCCCCGGCTCTGTCTATTGCCAATTTGCGGAATTTTTGGCCTGGCGAAAAGCACAGCCGGCCATGATGCACGCCAATAATATGGCTTTAGTGGCCAGCGGGCCGAAAGAAATTGTCTTTGATCGCATGTCAGAGACGCAAAATCTAAGATGTCGCTTTGATTTTGAAACATTAACAGCATCCATCGCGGAGATTTAAATGGCTCAAGTAGAATTAAAGGGTGTAAATAAGGCATTCGGCAAAACGGAAGTCATTCGCAATGTCGGGTTGGAAATTGAAAAAGGCGAGTTTGTGGTCTTTGTTGGCCCCTCGGGCTGTGGCAAGTCGACGTTATTGCGGCTGATCGCCGGGCTGGAGACGCTCACCAGCGGCGATATTTGCATTGCTGATAAGACGGTCACGGATCTGCCGCCTTCCAAACGCGGCATTGCCATGGTGTTTCAATCCTATGCGCTCTATCCGCATATGACGGTTTTTAATAACATGGCCTTCTCGCTTGATCTGCAAGGGGTGCCCAAAAAAGAGATCCGCGAGCGGGTTGAGGCGGCTGCGAAGATCTTGCAGATGGAGACCCTGCTGGACCGCCGCCCGGCGGCCCTCTCGGGTGGTCAGCGCCAGAGGGTGGCGATTGGCCGGGCAATTGTGCGCAATCCCGATGTGTTTTTGTTCGATGAGCCTTTGTCCAATCTCGATGCGGCGTTGCGGCATGACACAAGGGTGGAAATTGCCCGGCTCCACGCGCAATTGGGGGCAACAACCATCTATGTCACCCATGATCAAGTCGAAGCCATGACCTTGGCCGATAAAATTGTCGTGCTCAAAGCCGGTGAGGTGATGCAGGTTGGCGCGCCGATGGAGCTTTTCAATAGGCCGGCCAATGAGTTTGTCGCTGGATTCTTGGGCTCGCCCACGATGAATTTCTTTCACGGCACATTAACAGGGAAATCTGAAACGCCCGAACTGGGGCGTTTTTCGGGTGGCGGCATCGAAACGGGCGACGTGCGTTTGGTGTCCACCGAGAAATCCATTGGCGATGCGGTCAAACTGGGCATTCGTCCGCAGCATTTGGTTTTGGATGACAAAGGCCCATTGGAGGGCACTGTGTCCTTGGTTGAGCGTTTGGGTACCGATACAATCATCGAGTTGACAGCCGCTGACTCCACGCTGTTCCGCTTTGCCACCGCAGAGGCCATAAATGTGAAGGCCGGCGATGTGGTGCGTTTTGGCTATGACCCTGAGAAAGTGCATATCTTTTGATTACGCGCCGCGATTTTCCCAACGGCTTTCTATTTGGCACGGCCACATCGGCCTATCAGATTGAAGGGCATGGCTCGGGTGGGGCGGGGCTTACCCATTGGGACAGTTTTGCCGCCACTCCGGGAAATGTTGTGCGTGCGGAACATGGGCAATTGGCCTGTGACCACTATCACCGCTTCGAGCAAGACTTAGATCTTGTGGCAGCGGCTGGGTTTGACACCTACAGGTTTTCCACCAGCTGGGCCCGCGTGATGCCTGAGGGCAGGGGGCCGGTGAACCAAGAGGGCTTGGATTTCTACGATCGTCTCACCGACGCGATGTTGGAGCGCGGATTGAAGCCCGCAGCGACACTCTATCACTGGGAAATGCCCTCTGCTCTTGAAGATCAGGGCGGCTGGCGCAATCGCGATGTTGCCAGCTGGTTCGGCGATTTTACCGATGTCATCATGGGGCGGATTGGCGATCGGATGTTTTCAGTCGCCCCAATCAATGAGCCATGGTGCGTCGGATGGTTGTCTCATTTTGAAGGTGCACATGCGCCCGGGCTGCGCGATATTCGCGCGACGGCGCGTGCCATGCACCATGTGCTTTGCGCCCATGGCACAGCGATTGACCGGATGCGCGCCCTAGGAATGACCAACCTCGGGGCCGTTTGCAATTTCGAATATGCCAATCCGGCGGATGACACCGCGGAATCGGCCGCAGCAGCCGGGCGCTATGACGCGATTTACAATCGCTTTTTCATGGGGGGCATCCTTCATAAAACCTATCCGGATTTGGTGTTGGACGGGCTTGAGCCGCATTTGCCAAAGGGGTGGGAGAGTGATTTTGATCTCATTGGCACCCCGGTGGATTGGTGCGGCATCAATTACTACACCCGCTCAAATATTGCGGCCAAAGATGGCCCCTGGCCAAATGTGCAGGCGGTGGAGGGGCCATTGGACAAGACCCAAATGGGCTGGGAAATCTATCCCGATGGGCTTTATGAGTTCATCATGCGCACAGATCGGGAGTATACCAAAGGCCTGCCGATCTATGTCACCGAAAATGGCATGGCCAATGACGATAAGAACATTGCGGGCCGCATCACAGACGATGCACGGATAGCCTATATTGAAGCGCATCTTCAAGCGGCCATGCGCGCGATCCAGGAGGGCGCGCCTTTGGTGGGCTATTATATCTGGTCGCTCTTGGACAATTATGAATGGGCCCTTGGGTATGAAAAGCGTTTCGGCCTCGTGCATGTGGATTTCGACACCTTAGAACGTCGCCCCAAAAAGAGTTTTGAAACCCTCAAAGCCTGGATCGCGCGCTAAGCGCTGGGGCGCTCTGTTTGGTGGATCCCAAGGGTTTTGAATGAGCGATTGCTTTTGCAACCGGTTGCAAAAATTCCGAATCAGATTATAGTCTTGATATGTTTTGAGCCTGCGCGTGGCATGTGGTCACTTTTTGGCCGCTCTGCGTGAGGCTTAAGGCCGTGTTATCAAAGGTTTCCGCCAGAATATCCTTGGCAAAGGGGAAGAGTTGGTGGGCAACCCGGAAAACTTAATCGTGCACCGGGCACATTTTGGGAGAGAATGATGAAAAAACTACTATTGGCGACCTGCCTGACAGCCCTGATGGGCACAACCGCTGCGGCGCAACAGATCGGCGCGACGTTTTCGCGGTTTGATGACAATTGGTTGACCGTTTTACGCAACGGTATGATCGAATATGCGGGCACAATCGACGGCTTGTCCTACCAGCAAGTGGATGCCACCGATGACTTGGCCAAGCAAATTGACCAGGTGCGCAACTTTGTGGCCTCGGGTGTGGATGCCATCATTGTCAATATTGTGGACACCTCTGCCGGGGCCGCAGTCTCGGCTGCCGCGGGCGACACGCCGCTGGTCTATGTAAACCGTGAGCCTGACAACGTGAATGATTTGCCGGCGACACAGGCGTTTGTGGCCTCCAATGAGATTGAATCTGGCACATTATCCGCATTTGAAATCTGCAAAAACCTGCGTGCCGATGGCAAGGCCGGTGGTGCGCGCGGCTATTTGATGAATGGTCAGCTGTCCAACCAAGCCGCTGTGCAGCGTTCGAAAGATGTGCATGACGTGATTGGCATGGATATGTGTAACTTCATGACCATCATTGATGAGCAAACTGCCAATTGGTCCCGCGACGAAGCGCAGGATTTGATGACAAATTGGATGTCTTCGGGCGAACCCTTTGACTTTGTTCTGGCCAATAATGATGAAATGGCGATTGGAGCTATTCAAGCCATGAAAGCGGCGGGCATGGATATGGCCGATGTGCAGGTGGGCGGCGTGGATGCGTCGCAAGACGCGCTTTTGTCAATGGCCGCTGGTGACTATGATGTCACAGTCTTCCAAGACTCCGTTGGCCAAGGCACAGGGTCTATTGATACCGCTCTGCGTTTGATCGCCGGCGAGAAAGTCGACAAGAAAGTTTACATCCCATTCGTTCTGGTGACACCGGCCAATATGGGTGACTTCCTCGACAAAAACTAAGGTTTTTTGAGCTGATAAAAACCGGGGGCGGCGCGATCAAAATTTGCGCCGTCTTCGCCATATTTGACCGTTCAACATGGGGCTAATTTATGTCAGACACCAGTCACGGCACCGGCGGACTACCATTCGACAAGACAAAGAGGTCTTGGCCAAGCGAATTGAACGTCCTGTTGGCATTGATCATTATCATCGTTATTTTTGAGATTTTGGGCCAGGTTCTGCCCTATATGAATAACCAAAGCTTTTTGTTCGACACCCAAGATCGATTTGACTCTTTGTTCAACGAAGCGCGGCTCAAGATCATCATCTTACAGGTTGCGATTATTGGCATTATTGCCCTGGGTGTCTCGCAAGTGATTATTACCGGCGGAATTGACCTCAGCTCTGGCCCGCTGGTGGCAGCCACGGCGATGATTGCGATGAGTTTTGGGCAGACGGAATTGGTCAACGGATTTGCCAATCCTAAAGCTCTGTTCGGTCCCTGGGCTATGGATCTTCCGGTGCTTATACCGATTGTGATCGGTCTGACGTTCGGCGCTCTGATCGGCGCGATCAATGGCACATTCGTGGCCTATTTTAGGATTCCACCCTTTATTGCGACCCTGGGCATGTTTTTGATCTGTCGCGGCATTGCCCTGTGGTGGTCCTCGGGCAATCCGATTTCTTTCCCAACGGCGCAGTTTCAAGCGATCGGCAGTGGCATGATGCCCGTCTTTTGGTTTCTGTCTCTCGCGGTGATTTTTCACATCATCATGCGCTATACGGTTTATGGCAAACATACCTATGCAATTGGCTCAAACGAAGAAGCCGCGCGCATGTCAGGGATCAATGTCAAACGCCATAAGATCACGGTTTATATGATTGCGGCTATGTTGGCGGCCTTTGCGGGGATCGTGTTGAGCGCCAAAGCCTCCACCGCCCAGGCAGGGATGGGCGAATTTTATGAACTTTTCGCGATTGCTATGGCGGTGATCGGTGGCATTAGCCTCTCGGGCGGGCGCGGATCGATTATTGGAACTGTACTTGGCGCCATGGTCTTGGGGGTTATTCGCTCGGGTTTTACCTATATCAAATTGGATGGATCCTATCAGTTGATGGCCATGGGCGGCATCATCATCGCAGCGGTGATTTTGGATCAATTTCGCCAACGTAACAAAGCTTAGTCAGGAGATCACACTATGAGCGACGACATTGTTCTAAAGACGGTTGACCTGACCAAACACTACGGCGGGGTCCATGCTCTGGAAGGTGCGAATTTTGAACTGCGCAAGGGCGAGCATGTCGCCATCATGGGGGACAATGGGGCTGGAAAATCCACCTTCGTCCGCCAGATCACCGGGGTTGAGCAGCGCACGCGTGGCAAAATTATTTTTGATGGCAAAGAGGTGTCTTTTGCTGGCCCGATTGAAGCGCGAGAATCTGGAATAGAAACGGTGTTTCAAACTCTGGCTCTGGCGGATCATTTGGATGTGCCCGATAACCTCTTTTTGGGACGGGAAAAAACAAAATGGGATTGGCTCGGACCGTTCCGCTTTCTCGATTATAAAGCCATGCGGCAAGACACCCTAGCGGCCTTGGAAAAAACTGGGGTGAAAATTCCAAATATTCACAACACCATTGAGAAAATGTCTGGGGGGCAAAGGCAATGTGTGGCGATTGCCCGCACAGCTTCATTTCATTCCAAATTGACGATCATGGACGAGCCAACCGCCGCCCTTGGGGTGCAGGAAACTCAGCAGGTGGAGAACATCATCCGTCAGTTGAAAGCGCAGGGGGAGCCTTTGATCCTTGTCAGCCATAATATGCGGCAGGTCTTCGATTTGGCCGATCGCATCGTGGTGTTTCGCCGGGGACGGATTTGCGCCAATCTGGATATAAAGAGTGGCGCCTACACCGGTGAGGATGTGGTATCGTATATAACCGGTGCGAAAACCGGCGCTGAATATGAGGGTGCCGCGTGAAAAAACTTATAAATCTAGAAGATCGCTTCTTTGCGCCGCTGTGGATTCGCGCCACGATTGTTTTGCTGCTCGGCTTTTGGACATTGATTGAACTTTTCGCCGGTGCGCAGGGCTGGGCCGCCTTCTTTGCCGCCTTGGCGGTATTTTCAGCTTGGCGCTTTGCCGTAATTGATTATACGAGCGAGGATGGTGAAACATAAAGGCAGTGGGTGAATGGCCGTAACTTTAAAAGATGTCGCGGAACTGGCTGGCGTGTCCCGTTCGGCCGTGTCGCGCACCTTTACAGAAGGTGCCTCTGTCTCTGAGAAGGTTCGTTTAAAGGTTATGGAGGCCTCTCAGGCCCTGGGCTATAGCCCCAATGCTTTGGCGTCATCACTGACCACGGGCCGGACAAAACTCATTGGCGTAATCTCCGATAATTTTCACAATCCGATTTTTCTAGAAGTCTTTGACTTGGTGACAAAGGGATTGCAGGACCGTGGCCTTCGCCCTTTGCTGGTGAATCTCTCTGATGAGGTGGATCCCGCCAATTCTGTGCGTATGCTCAAGCAATATTCGGTAGATGGTGTGATCGTGGCGTCCTCCACCTTGCCCGTGAGCTTTGCCGAGGCCTTTGACAGCGCCGGCGTGCCCGTGGTGCATTGTTTTGGCCGCCACTCTGAGACGCCGCGCGTCAACACGCTTGGCATCAACAATTTCGCCGCAGGGCAGCTGGCCGCCGAAACGCTTTTGGCGCGGGGCTATGAGAAAATTGCCTTCATGGGAGGACCAAAATCGGCGACATCGACCCAGGATCGCTGTGATGGATTTCTGGCAGCTTTGCAGGCGCATCGCACTGTGAGCCATTCCATTTCCTATGCCAGTGCTTATTCCTTTGAAGCTGGGCGCGCAGAAATGCTTCGCTTGATCGAGGCCGGCCCGGCCCAGGCCTATTTTTGCGGCGATGATGTCTTGTCTATTGGAGCGCTTTCGGCGGCGCAAAGTTTTGGACTTTCTGTGCCAGAGGACATCGGGTTTTTAGGGCTCAATGATATGAAAATGGCGCAATGGTCGAACATCAATCTCACGACAATCCATAATCCCATCGCTGAAGTTGTGGCAAAATCTGTGGATCTCGTGGTGCGTATATTGGCCGATCCCGACCAGCCGCCGGAAGCGGTGCTGTTCCTGGGCCATATTGTAGAGCGGGGCAGTTTGCGGCCGGTTCTCGGGTAAGACGCGGCCGCAACCTTTTGCTTATCGAAACATCGGCGGACGGGCGTCACACCAGGCGCCGTTCTCCTGGCCAGATTGCGCAACCGCAAATACCGCCGCCATAGAGCGGAGGCCATCTTCTGCCCGTGGATAGAGATCTGCTGCCGGATCAATGCTGCGGTTCTCTTTACGGGCTCGAATAGCTTCGGCGAGATCTGCATAGATATTGGCAAAGGCCAGAGGCATGCCCTCGGCATGTCCAATGGTCACGCGACTGGTGCGATCTGCTTCGGGTGAGAGATTTGCCTCACCGCGTTCAATAACCTGCAATCTTTCGCCCAAAGGCATATAATATAGCTGATTGGGCTGCTCTTGTGACCAACGCAATCCGCCCTTTTCGCCAAAAACTTGGATGCCCAGGCCATGCTGACGCCCAATTGCGATAGAGGAGGTCCAAAGACGTCCCACCGCGCCGCCATCCATGCGAAAATTAACCATAGCATCGTCTTCCAAGACGCGGATGTCGATACAAGAGACCGTATCGGCACTCAATTTGGTGACATCCTGACCGGTGACGAAAGAGGCCATATGCAGCGCATGGATGCCGCAATCGGCAAATTGCGCCGAAACGCCCGCCTGTGCCGGGTCGTAGCGCCAGCGCACCCGCGGATTTTCCGCATCAGCGGCATCTGCGTGGTGCCCATGGGCAAACTCAGCATTGACCAGTCGGATTTTTCCAAGATCGCCGCGGGCAATCATCGCTTTCATGTGCCGCACCAGTGAATAGCCTGAATAGCCATAATTCACCGCGCAGATTTTTCCGGTCGCCTGCGCGATTTTGACAATTTCTTCGCCTTCTTCGACGGTCATCGTCATGGGTTTTTCGCAAAGGACGTGAAACCCGCCTTCGAGAAAGGCTTTGGTGATCTCAAAATGAGTCGCGTTGGGGGTGGCGACGGTGACAAGATCAATCGGATTGTCCTGGGCTTTCTCGCCGGCCAGCATGTCCTGCCAACTGCCATAGGCGCGCGCGCCCAACCCCAGGCGGCGGCCGTAGCCAATCCCTTCTTCTGGCCGATGATCCAAGGCGCCAGCAGTGAACTCAAACAAGCCGTCGAGCCGCGCGCCCAAGCGATGTGCCGGCCCAATTTGGCTGCCTTCACCACCGCCAATCATGCCCCATTGTAATTTTGTCATAACAGCTGCCCTTAAAAACCGATGGATTGCAAATACGCGCGATTGAGCCGCGCATCGTCAATGGGAGAGGTATCTCCGGCGGGATCGCAATCTTGCTCAACCGTGCACCACCCATCAAAAGCCGCCTCGAGCAAGAGCTGACGGACCGCTGGAAAATCCACATCTCCATCCCCAAGGTTGCAGAAAATTCCCTGACCGCAGGCGTCGTAAAACCCTGTGCGATTGGCAATCACATCTGATTTAACTATGGGGTCAATGTCTTTGAAATGCATATAATTGATGCGTGACATATGTTTTTTCATAAAGGCCACCGGATCAAATCCCGCATAGGAATGATGGCCAGTGTCAAAGCATATGCCGAGGATTTTTTCATCGACCTCATCAAGCAGCCGTTCAAGCTCAGGTTCGAAATCCATGAAACCTGCCGCATGGGCGTGAATGCCGACCGAGAGGCCGTATTCTTCTGTGCCCATTTTCGCGATTTGCGCGATCCGGTCACGAAAGGCGGTCCATTCCGCCTTATCCATCTGTTCGGCCTCTTCGGCGCGGCCGGCGGTTGGGGCACGGCGTGGTGAGATGCTGTCGATGATCACCAACCGCGTCGCGCCATGGGCGGCAAGGGCTTTGCAGGTGCGGATCGAACCATCCATGACATCCTCCCAAGCCTCGGGATCGTGAAACGCACGGAAAATCACGCCGCCGATCAACTCCTGGTTATATTCCGCGAGAGCCTCGGCCAAAACCGCAGGATCTTCAGGCATATAGCCCACGGGGCCAAGTTCAATGCCTGTATAGCCGGCTTCGGCGTTCTCTTTGAGCACGCGGCGCCAATCGGGATTGCGTGGGTCATCGGCGAATTCCACACCCCAAGAACAGGGCGCATTACCTATTTTGATCATTAGATTGCCTCTTAACTTAATAATCCGCCACATTCACCCAGGCCTGTTTGGCACCGGAGGAGAGGGCGGCGGTGACGATGCGATTGACTTCCATACCCTCTTCGAAGGTTGGCCAAATCGAGCGGTTCTCTGCGATTGCCGTCAGAAAATCCTTGGCCTCTATGATGATTTGGTCCTGATAGCCCGTGCCATGGCCAGGCCCTTGGCAGAAGGGCAGGTAATCGGGATGGTCTGGACCCGTAAGGATTTTGCGAAAACCGCGCTCTTCGGCCGGACCTTCGGTTGTATAGAGCCAAAAGGCGTTTTGATCCTCTTGATCAAAGCGAATATGGCCTTTTGTCCCATGAATTTCATAGGTATAGCCCATTTTTCGCCCCGTCGCGACACGGCTGAAATACAAATGTCCCTGAGCGCCACTGGCAAATTGGCACATCATTTGTGCGTGATCGTCATTGGTGACCGGTGCGCCGGCGCGGGTCTTGTGAACGGTCTCCACTGATGCGCTCAAGCGTTCAATGGGCCCCATTAAGGCGCGCGCCGCATTGATCATATGTGGGGCCAAATCTCCCATCGTGCCGTTGGCGACCCCCTGAGCGCGCCAACCGCCGATCTCGGGATCTGCAAAGAAATCTTCGGTCATCTCGCCGCGAAACCAGGTAATCTGTCCTATGCGACCCTCTGCCAAAAATTTACGGATTTGCTGGCTGGCCGGGGTTCGGATGTAGTTGAACCCGACCATATTGACCACGCCGGCCGCCGCTGCGGCCGCCACCATCGCACGGCTTTGCTCCAAGGACACACCAAGCGGTTTTTCACATAAAACCGGCTTGCCCAAAGCAAAGGCCGCAATGGCAATGTCATGATGGGTCGCTTGTGGCGAGGCGATGACAACCGCTTCAACGGCGGGATCGGCCACCAATTCGCGCCAGTCATGGGTGGCTTTTTCAAAGCCATAGGCCTTGCGATAGCGCTCTGCGCTTTCGGGGCTGCTGGCGCAGATTGAGATAAGCTCTGGGCGCAAGGCGGTGTCAAAGACACTGGCGACTGCTGCAAAGGCCACGGAATGGGCTTTTCCCATATATCCGCCACCGATAACTCCGATGCCTATTTTACCCATGTCCTGACCTTTCAAATGGCTTTGCAACCGGTTGCAAATCCCTGTTATCGCGGCGCCCTAGGCATCGTCAATAGGGCATATTTTGGCAAAGCCAGCCTTGGGCTGCGGGCCCGCTCAGATGGGCGGGCCAGAGGGGGCGGTCTTAGCGGGTATTTTCCGTCAAACGGCGTTTGACATAGGTTTGCACTGTCTCGATCATTGGCTCCATATGGGGATCTTCAAAGAAATGCCCGGCACCCTCGACCTGCTCATGGGTGATGGTGATGCCTTTTTGTTCATGCAGCTTATTGACGAGGGCGACAGTATCTGCCGGCGGCGCCACGCGATCGGCCAGACCATTGATCATCAAACCGGAGGAGGGGCAGGGCGCAAGAAAGCTGAAGTCATACATATTGGCCGGGGGGCTTACGCTGATAAACCCGGTTATTTCCGGGCGGCGCATCAACAATTGCATCCCGATCCAAGCGCCAAAGCTGAACCCTGCGACCCAGCAATGTTTCGCATTGGTGTTCATAGACTGCAAATAATCCAAAGCCGAGGCCGCGTCGCTCAGCTCGCCAACGCCAAGATCATATTCGCCCTGTGAGCGACCGACACCTCGAAAGTTGAACCGCAGCACTGTAAAGCCCATGTTGTAAAAGGCATAATGCAGATTATAGACGACTTTATTGTTCATCGTGCCACCAAATTGCGGATGCGGATGCAGCACAATCGCGATGGGGGCGTCTTTCGATTTTTGCGGGTGGTAACGGCCTTCGAGGCGGCCTTCGGGGCCTGGAAATATCACTTCGGGCATATCGTTCCTTTGGTGTGCTTTGGCTCTACTCTGGCTTGACCTGCGGTCAGTCTAAGATTAGAACCATTCTAAATCAAATGCGGCGCGCCGCTGTATGACGTGGGTTACGCAACCGAAGAGCCAAGGTCAATTAATTTGAGCGAAATGGGCGAGAGAAGCCCTATGAAAGTGTGATTTGACATGAAACTTTCGACAAAGGGGCGGTATGGGATGGTGGCCTTGGCGGATTTGGCTTTTTTGGAGGCCGGCGAGCTGGCGTCACTGGCCGATATATCGCGGCGGCAAAATATTTCACTGCCCTATCTTGAGCAGCTTTTTGTCAAATTGCGTCGGGGAAATTTGGTTGTATCCGTGCGCGGTCCAAACGGGGGATACCGTTTGGCGCGTCCGGCCCATGAGATTCGGGTCGTTGAAATTCTTGAAGCGGTGGATGAAACCGTGGATGCCCTGCAAACAGGGGCGGGCGCCTCGGGCGGGGTCTCGGGCAGCCGGGCACAGAGCGTGACCAATCGCCTCTGGGAGGGATTAAGCGCACAGGTTTATGTCTATCTGCATCAAACGCGTTTGTCTGATGTGGTCGCCAACACGCTGTCACCCTGCCCAGCTGTGCCGAACCTGTTTGAAATGGTCGATGAATGATGCGGCGAGCCTATCTGGATCATAATGCCACAAGCCCGCTGCGCCCCGAGGCACGGGCGGCGATGCTGGCGGCGATGGATGCCTTGGGCAACCCATCTTCGGTCCATTCTGAGGGGCGCGCGGCCAAAGCCATTGTGGAAAAAGCCCGCGGTCAAATTTCTGAGGCCTTTGGTGTTGGCGCCCATGACATCGTGTTTACCGGCAGCGCAACCGAGGCTGCGGGTTTGGCTCTCAAGGATCGAGGCTTTCATGCCGGCGACATCGAACATGATGCCGTCGCCGCATGGGTGCAGGCAGATTTGCCGCTAAAGAACGGTCAGGTCTGTGTTGCGCAACCGGCAAAAAGCGCGTTACAGCTGGCCAATTCAGAAACCGGCATTGTGCAAACCCTGCCCGAGGGCTTGGGGTTTTGCGATATGACCCAGGGCTTTGGAAAACTCCCCCTGGCGTTTTCTTGGAGCGGCGCAGATATGGCCTGTGCATCGGCTCATAAGCTGGGCGGGCCAAAAGGCGTTGGCTGTTTGATGTTGAAGCCGGGCGTTGAGGTGGCTGCAATGGTCTTGGGCGGCGGGCAGGAAATGGGCCGGCGCGCAGGCACGGAAAATGTCATCGGGATTGCCGGTTTTGGCGCCGCAGCGGAGGCGAGTGCCCGCGATTTAAATGACGGAAAATGGGCGACAATTGAGAAACTTAGAAATATTCTAGAAAAGACACTGGAAGCCAGCGGAAAACCCCTTATTTTAATTGGGACTGACTCGCCGCGCCTGCCCAACACCGCCTGCTTTGCAGCGCCCGGATGGAAGGGCGAAACGCAGGTCATGCAAATGGATCTTGCGGGATTTGCAGTCTCCGCCGGCTCGGCTTGCTCTTCGGGGAAGGTCAAAGCCAGCCGCGTTCTGCGGGCGATGGGATATGAGGACGATGTAGCCAGTTCAGCGATCCGCGTATCGCTTGGACTTGAGAACACAGAAGAAGAAGTTCAGCAGTTCGCCGAGGTTTGGCTGGCTGCATATGAACGGTTTTTGGCACGCAAAGCGGCCGGATAGGGACTATGATGGCGATGGATGATATTCAGGTCAAAGACGGTGTGGATGCCGAAACAGTTGAGGCGGTTAAGGCTCTCTCTGGCACCTATAAATACGGGTGGAATACAGAGATTGAGATGGAATATGCGCCCAAGGGTCTGTCCGAGGACATTGTTCGCTTGATCTCGTCCAAAAACGATGAACCGGAATGGATGCTGGAGTGGCGCCTGGCCGCCTACCGCCGGTGGCTGGAGCTGAAAGAGCCAGATTGGGCCATGGTCGATTATCCGACCATCGACTTTCAAGACCAATATTACTATGCCCGGCCCAAAAGCATGGAAGAAAAGCCAAAATCTTTGGATGATGTCGATCCGAAGCTTCTGGAAACCTACAAGAAACTGGGGATTCCGCTGAAAGAGCAGGCTCTTTTGGCAGGTGTTGAGGCGCCCGAAGGGGAGCGCCGGGTCGCTGTTGATGCGGTGTTTGACAGCGTATCGGTCGGCACAACCTTTCAAGCCGAGCTGCGCAAGGCCGGGGTGATCTTTTGCTCGATCTCTGAGGCCATTCGTGAGCATCCAGAGCTCGTGCGTCAGTATCTTGGATCTGTCGTGCCCGTCTCAGACAATTACTACGCCACGCTCAATTCAGCGGTCTTTTCTGATGGATCGTTTGTATATATCCCGCCGGGGGTGCGCTGCCCGATGGAGCTGTCGACCTATTTTCGCATCAATGCGGAAAACACAGGGCAATTCGAGCGCACTTTGATCATCGCCGATAAAGACTCCTATGTCAGCTACCTTGAAGGCTGCACAGCGCCACAGCGCGATGTGGCGCAGTTGCACGCGGCCGTGGTGGAATTGGTTCTGCTCGATGATGCAGAAATCAAATATTCGACAGTGCAAAACTGGTTTCCCGGCGACGAAAACGGCAAGGGCGGGATTTATAATTTCGTAACCAAACGCGCCGATTGCCGTGGTCATCGCTCAAAGGTGATGTGGACCCAAGTGGAAACCGGCTCTGCGGTGACATGGAAATATCCCTCCTGCGTATTGCGCGGCGATGACAGCCAGGGCGAATTTTACTCCATCGCCATTGCCAACAATATGCAGCAGGCCGATACGGGCACGAAAATGGTGCATTTGGGCAAAAATACCAAGTCTCGGATTGTCTCTAAAGGCATCAGCGCGGGCAGGGCACAAAATACCTACCGTGGTTTGGTCTCAATGCATCCGAAGGCCAAAAATAGCCGCAATTATACCCAATGCGACAGCCTTTTGATTGGGGATAAATGCGGTGCGCATACGGTGCCCTATATTGAGGTGAAAAATAACTCCTCTCGGGTGGAGCATGAGGCGACCACTTCGAAAGTGGATGATGACCAGCTCTTTTATTGCCGCTCACGCGGTATGGATGAGGAAGAGGCCGTGGCGCTCGTGGTCAATGGGTTTTGCAAGGAAGTGCTGCAAGCTCTGCCCATGGAATTTGCCATGGAAGCGCAGGCTTTGGTGGCGATTTCGCTTGAAGGCTCAGTCGGATAATACCTTTGGCGCGATCTGCGTCTAAACTCATGAGGGCCACAGGGGCTCGCGGGAATATAAAATGCTAAATATCAAAAATCTACACGTTAAACTTGAAGAAGAAGACAAGCAAATTTTGAAGGGTGTCAACCTGTCCTTGGAGCCTGGCAAAGTACATGCGATCATGGGCCCGAATGGATCGGGCAAATCGACCCTGTCTTACGTCCTGTCTGGCAAAGGCGGCTATGAAGTCACCGAAGGGTCGGCACAGCTGGAGGGTGTGGATATTTTGGATATGGAGGCCGAGGAACGTGCGGCCGCCGGTCTGTTTTTGGCCTTTCAATATCCGGTTGAGATCCCCGGCGTGGGAAATATGACCTTTTTGCGCACCGCTGTGAATGCCCAGCGCAAACTACGCGGCGAGGAGGAAATGAGCGCAGGTGAGTTCTTGAAGGTTGTGCGGGCCAAGGCCAAGGATTTGCAAATCGATGCAGAGATGCTCAAACGTCCTGTGAATGTGGGATTTTCCGGTGGCGAAAAGAAACGCAACGAAATACTGCAAATGGCCATGCTTGAGCCCAAAATGTGTATTTTGGATGAAACAGACAGCGGCCTTGATGTCGATGCGATGAAACTCGTAGCCCAGGGCGTGAACGCTTTGCGTGATGATAAGCGCACCTTCCTCGTCATCACCCATTATCAACGGCTTTTGGACCATATCAAACCCGATGTGGTGCATATCATGGCCAATGGCCGCATCATTAAGACAGGCGGGCCTGAGTTGGCTTTGGAAGTTGAAAACAACGGCTACGCGGACCTTTTGGAGGAGATCGCCTAATGGCCGCATCTTCTCATAAGACCTCGCCCACCCGCGCCCTGCGCGACGCGGATCTCATCAATAGCTCCGGCGCTTGGGCCAAAGAGGCGCGCCTGGCGGCCTCTGAACGGGCGCAGGAGGCCGGTTTGCCGCAACGCCGCGATGAATATTGGAAATACACCCGCCCGGATGCCTTTGTTCAGGCGGATGTGACGCTACAAGCGTCTCTGCGCAGCAGCCTGGGCCTTTTCGATCAGCGAAACACGATTCCAGTTGCATTTGAAGATGGAAAAATTCAAGCGGCGGCGCTGCCCAGCGCGGCGCATTGCACACTTGAGAGCTTGGCTTCCGCCTCTGTTTTAGATCTGCATTGGGCGCGGGATATATACGGGCGCTTGGAAGCGGCGGGACAAAATCCTGTCAAACGAAGTTTGGCCGCTCTCAACACTGCCATGGCGCGCGAGGGGATCTTGCTTCATGTGACCGACGCCGTTGCGGCCCCCATTCACATCCATGCCACCTCCTCCGGTCAAAGCGATGCAATTATTCACCATGTGATCAAAGTGGCCGCTGGCGCTGAGGTCACCTTGATTGAAACCGGGCAATATGGCGCGCGCTCCAATATTGTTTTGGAGGTTGACGTCGCCGACGGCGGCCGCTTCCACCATATTCGCGTGCAAGACGGCAATGAGCGCCACATGCTGACGCATATCTTTGGCAAGATTGGCGCAGAGGCCAGCTTTAAATCCTTCACCCTCACTGCGGGGGGGCAATTGACTCGCAACGAATGCGTGTTGCAGCTGTTGGGCGATGACGCCTCGGTATCTGTGGCGGGTGCCTGTTTGGGTGATGGGGATTTTCACCATGATGACACGGTGTT
Source organism: Planktomarina sp. (assembly GCA_016780825.1). Classification (GTDB taxonomy): domain Bacteria; phylum Pseudomonadota; class Alphaproteobacteria; order Rhodobacterales; family Rhodobacteraceae; genus Planktomarina. Next base: position 51,382 of record JADHLF010000008.1, read on the forward strand.
CATCACCCATGATGCGATGAATTGTGAAAGCAGACAGGTGTTCAAAAAGGTCTTGCGCAATGGTGCCGTCGGCGTGTTCCAAGGCAAAATCCTGGTGAAAGCCGGGGCGCAAAAAACGGATGGCTATCAGATCAGCCAATCTTTGTTGTTGGATGATGACAGCCAATTTTTAGCGAAACCAGAGCTCGAGATTTACGCCGATGACGTGGCCTGCTCGCATGGCTCCACATCCGGGGCGATTGACGCGCAGGCTTTGTTCTATCTGCGCTCGCGCGGGGTGCCCGAGGCCCAGGCGGTGGATCTTTTGACCCTCTCTTTTGTGGCTGAGGCCATTGAAGAGATCGAGGATGCGGGTTTGGCGCAGGACATTCTCGATCATTTGACCGAAACCCTGTCGGCCCGGTAACGCATATGGCTGTGACACGGGATATTGTGGAGGCGCATTGGCGTCCCAGGCCTGTTATGGCGCGGCTTTTGGCTATGGGCCTGCGCGAAGATCGGGCTTTGGCGATGCTTATGGGCTCTTGTATTTTGCTGTTTATGGCGCAATGGCCCTATCGGGCCAGGCAGGCCCATGAGACCGGCGGCACGCTCACCGATACCATCCAGCACGATGCGGTGGGTTTGATCTTTGTCCTGCCGCTTCTGGCCTATGGTTTGGCGGCGCTCTTGCGTCTCGTTACCCGTGCCTTCGGGGCGAAAGCGGATTTTTATTCCGCGCGATTGGCGCTGTTTTGGGCACTCTTGGCCAGCTCCCCTGCGGTGGTTCTGGCGGGGATGGTCAAGGGTTTCATCGGTCCGGGACCCGGCCACACGGCCGTGGGCGCCATTTGGTTGGTTATTTTTCTTTGGATTCTCATCAATTCCCTTATTGAGGCAGAACAATGAACCTGATCTTGATGCTTTTGCGGTTAAGTCTGACCAATCCAACGGAGGCGGGCCGGGTATTGGTGGATCTACGCCTGCCCCTCAGCACAGCCTTTAGCGCCTTTGCGCTTGTGATCATCGCGGCGGTGCTCTTGATGTTTACCCTGTCCGGCTTTCAGGCCGTGACCGTGCTGCCGGGCCTTGCACCGCTGTCACCCTGGTCGTTGACGGCGCTCATGGGGGGCGGAACCCTGGGCCTTGTGGCTTGTATTTGGCTGATATCGCGCGCATTTAACCAAAGCGGGCGGTTCGCCGATGGGTTACTGGTGTTTGCTTGGATCCAAGTGCTGCAAATAGCGCTGCACATCGTTCAAACCGCTTTGATGGTGATGTCTATGAACATGGCGGCGCTGGTCGGCCTATTCGCCACGGTTTTGATGTTTTGGATCTTATTTGGCTTGATGAGTGCTTGGCTTGAACTGGGCTCCATGCTCAAAGCGGCCCTCTGCTTTGTTCTTGCTTTGGTTGCGCTGTCTCTGGGCGGTGCGTTTCTTTTGGTTTTCATCGGCTTTGCTCCGGGACAGGTGGCGTTATGAGTTTTGATCTATCCCATATTCGTGCAGATTTTCCGATCCTGTCGCGGCAGGTGAACAATAAGCCTTTGGTCTATCTCGACAATGGGGCCTCTGCGCAAAAGCCCCAGGTGGTGATTGATGCGGTCACCCGGGCCTATAGTTCTGAATATGCCAATGTTCACAGGGGCCTGCACTATCTGTCTAATTTAGCAACCGACAATTACGAAGCGGTGCGCGGCAAGCTGGCGCGGTTTTTGAACGCGGGCTCAGAAGAGCATATCGTGCTCAATTCAGGCACCACCGAAGGCATCAACCTTGTGGCCTATGGCTGGGCCATGCCGCGCTTCGAGGCCGGCGATGAGATCGTTTTGTCGATCATGGAGCATCACGCCAATATTATCCCATGGCATTTTCTGCGCGAGCGCATGGGCGTGAAGCTGATTTGGGTGGATGTGGATGTGAACGGTGACCTTGATCCAGAGGCGGTCATTTCCGCGATCGGACCAAAGACAAAGCTCGTGGCCATTACCCAGATGTCGAATGTCTTGGGAACAGTGGTGGATGTGAAAACCATCACCCAAGCGGCCCAGGCGCGCGGCGTTGCGGTCTTGGTGGATGGATCGCAAGCTGCGGTGCATATGGCGGTCGACGTGCAGGATATCGGCTGCGATTTCTATGCCATCACAGGGCATAAACTCTACGGCCCAAGCGGGTCTGGCGCAATTTACATCAAACCGGAACGCATGGTTGAAATGCGGCCTTTCATGGGCGGCGGCGATATGATCCGCGACGTCGGCCGTGAGGCGGTGACCTATAACAGCCCGCCCATGATGTTTGAGGCCGGCACACCGGGCATTGTTCAGCAGATCGGCCTCGGCGTCGCTGTCGACTATATGATGGGCATCGGGATGCAAGAGATTGCCGCCCATGAAGCCTCACTCTGCGCCTATGCGCGTCAAAGGCTTGACGGGCTCAACTGGTTGAACGTTCAAGGGCATTCCGCCAGCAAAGGCGCAATTTTCTCCTTCACCCTCGATGGCGCGGCGCATGCCCACGATATTTCAACGGTATTGGACAAAATGGGCATCGCCGTACGCGCCGGGCATCACTGCGCGCAACCGCTCATGGATCACCTCGCCGTCAGCGCCACCTGCCGCGCCAGCTTCGCCATGTATAACACAATGGCGGAGGTGGATGCTTTGGTTGAGGGCTTGGAGTTCTGCCACGAGCTCTTTGGTTAGCGCATCGCTGCGGGCAAAGGTGAACAGCCTATGTCTCGGCAGGGTTTTGGGTCTCGGCAGAGTTTTGGAGCGGGTAACGGGAATTGAACCCGTAACTTAAGCTTGGGAAGCTCGCGTGATACCTTTTCACCATACCCGCGCTGCGCCGATGCCTAGCGGCTTCCCGACAAGCGGTCAAGCTGCGATTGGCGCGCTCAGCGCCTCCTGCGCCGCCGCCCGCCGGGGGTGCTGTCTCCACCGCCTGTGTTAAAATTCACATCGGGCAATGGCACCGCAGATTTCAGAGTTGTGAATGGATCATCGGAATTGGGAATTGCCGAGGCATTGACAAAATGCTCCTGAAACCGCGGCTCAATCGCAGTTTCAATTTTCTCGATCTGTCGCACGATTTGCTCGATGGCTGCCCGTTGCGCGGTGTCAATCAAAGCAATCCGCGCGCCCGATCCCGCAGCATTGCCCGCAGAGGTCACCCGGTCAAAGGGCACATCTGGAATCATTCCCAAAACCAGCGCGTGTTTGGGCGAAATATGAGCGCCAAAGGCGCCGGCGAGCACAACACGATCCACCTTGTCCACGCCAAATTTATCCATCAAGAGCCGCGCGCCGGAATAGAGAGCGGCTTTGGCCATTTGAATGGCGCGGATATCGGGATTTGTGACCGTGATTTTGGGCCCGCCTTCGGCGCTGCCGTCATACATCACATAGCTGTGCGTGCGCCCGTCTAACACGCAGCGCTCTGTGCCGGTTTGTTCCGCCGAGCCAATAAGCCCGGAGGGGTCCAAAATGCCCGCCATACGCATTTCAGCAATGGCTTCGATGATGCCAGAGCCGCAAATGCCTGTGATGCCACTGCTTTTTATGGCCTCCCAAAAGCCATCCTCATCCGACCAAAGCTCACATCCGATCACGCGGAACCGGGGCTCTTTGCTCACCGGATCAATTTCAACCTTCTCAATCGCCCCCGGTGCGGCGCGCTGGCCCGAGCTGATCTGCGCCCCCTCGAAGGCTGGGCCGGTGGGGGAGGAGCAGGCCAGAACTTTTTCCCGGTTGCCAAGCAATATTTCCGCATTCGTCCCCACATCGACGACCAGCACTAAATCTTCTGAGAGATTTGGCGCTTCCGACAATGCAACCGCGGCCGCATCCGCCCCCACATGTCCGGCGATGCATGGCAGGATATAGGCGCGGGCGCTTGGGTGGATGTTGATGTCCAACTGATGGGCAAATAGGCGCAGAGCGTTTGAGGTCGCCAAAGCAAAGGGCGCTTGCCCCAGCTCAAAGGGGTCTATCCCCAGAAAAAGGTGGTGCATCACAGGGTTGCAAACAAAGACGGCATCCATGATCAAGCTCTTATCAATTTCTGCCTCAGCCGAAATTTGGGTAAATAGCGCATCCATTCCGTCGCGCACCGCGCGGGTCATTTCCTGATCCCCGCCAGGGTTCATCATCGCGTAGCTCACTCGGCTCATAAGGTCTTCACCGAATCGAATTTGCGGGTTCATCAACCCAGAGGAGGCGACCACCTCACCGGTGCGCAGATCACACAGATGGGCAGCGATTGTGGTTGATCCAAGATCCACCGCCATGCCATAGATTGTGCCCTCATAAAGGCCGGGCCACATATGGATGATCTGCGGGTCGCGGTCCGCATCGGCCTGGTGAATTGCGCAGGTCACTTTCCACCCGCCCTTGCGCAAAATTGGCTGCATCTTTGGCAATATGCTGAAATCCGCCTGAACATTTTTGAGCTGCCATTGGCTTTCCAAGGCGGCCACCAAGCGCTCTAAATCCCCAGAGGGGTTGTGCATATCGGGTTCTTCCACCTCGACATAATAAATCCGAGTGGAGGGATTGAGTGTGATGTTGAGCACCTCGGCGCGTTTGCGGACCACCTGCTTATGCACCTGGCTCTCGGGCGGCACGTCAATCACGATATCGCCCTGAACTGTCGCCTGGCAGCCCAAGCGGCGGCCATCGATCAAGCCGCGCTTGTCTTTATAGCGTTGCTCAACCGCATTCCATTCGGACAGGGCGCCTTCGGCGACCGTGACCCCGTGTTTGGAAAATTCTCCATAGCCCGGTGTAATTTGGCATTTAGAACAAATGCCCCGCCCGCCGCACACAGAGTCGAGATCCACCCCCAATTGCCGGGCGGCGGTGAGGATCGGCGTGCCGGTTTCGAAACGTCCACGTTTGCCGGAGGGGGTGAACAGCACCAGATGCTCTTGTGTCATGGAAAACCTTTTAGAAAGAAGTCGCGCCCAACTTACTGCGCTTGGGCGAAGGGTAAAGAGCGGGAACGGCTGAAAATGGTCATTCCGCGGCAGATCGGGTTAAATCAAGAGCAGGGTTTCGGAAATTGACCGCTCATTTGCGCATGGCCTGTGCCATGATGACCAGAATGGGCATTATTCGACCCAACCCCCTTTCGGTTTACGTCAACCCATGCGATAGGAAAGCGCCAAGTGATACCTGCTCTAGGAGGACTCCCATGGAGATTCGCGAGGCTTTAACTTTTGACGATGTTTTATTGGTTCCGGCGCAGAGTTCGGTCTTGCCTTCCACGGCAGATACCCGCACGCAGGTTACCAAATCCATCCGATTGAACATTCCGCTCCTGTCATCGGCCATGGATACGGTCACCGAAGCGCGCATGGCGATTGCCATGGCGCAATCGGGCGGCATGGGGGTGATCCACCGCAATCTCGATCTCGACGAGCAGGCGCGGCAAGTTCGGCGGGTAAAACGCTTTGAGAGTGGGATTGTCTATAATCCGGTCACCCTGACGCCTGATCAAACCCTCGCAGATGCCAAAGCCCTGCAGGACCGCTACCGGGTGACTGGTTTTCCTGTGGTGCGAGATGGCCGGGTTGTTGGCATCGTGACCAATCGCGATATGCGCTTTGCCACGGATCCAAAAACACCCGTTTCCGCAATGATGTCCTCTGAAAAGCTCGCGATCCTGCAAGAACCAGCTGATCCGCGTGAGGCCAAGCAATTGATGGCAGCGCGGCGGATTGAAAAACTTTTGGTGACGGACCGGACCGGCAAATTGACCGGCCTTTTGACGTTAAAAGACCTTGAGCAAGCCGTGTTGAACCCGAGTGCCTGTAAAGACGACCTCGGCCGCCTGCGCGTGGCTGCGGCCAGCACCGTTGGGGATGCGGGTTTTGAACGGACGATGGCGCTGATTGAAGCGGGTGCGGATATGGTTGTGATCGACACGGCGCATGGGCATTCCGAAGGTGTGGCTTTGGCGGTGGCGCGGGCGAAGGAAGTGGCTGGAAAAACGCAAATCATGGCCGGTAACGTGGCCACGGCTGCGGCTACCACCACTTTGATTGAAGCGGGCGCGGATGCGGTGAAGGTCGGGATTGGTCCAGGCTCTATCTGCACCACACGCATGGTTGCGGGCGTGGGCGTGCCGCAATTGACCGCGATTATGGACTGCGCGGGTGCAGCCCTGCCGCATGATATTCCGGTCATCGCCGATGGCGGCATTAAGTTTTCGGGCGATTTTGCCAAGGCCATTGCGGCAGGGGCCTCCTGCGCCATGGTTGGATCGATGATCGCCGGCACAGATGAAAGCCCAGGTGAGGTCATTCTTTATCAGGGCCGCAGCTTTAAATCCTATCGCGGCATGGGCTCTTTGGGCGCAATGGCGCGCGGCTCGGCAGATCGTTATTTCCAAAAAGATGCCGCCAGCGATAAATTGGTGCCCGAAGGAATTGAAGGGCAAGTGCCCTATAAGGGCGCGGCAGGAACCGTATTGCACCAATTGGTTGGCGGTTTGCGCGCGGCCATGGGATATACCGGATGCGCGACTGTGGATGAGATGCGCAATAATTGTCAATTCGTGAAGATCACCGGCGCGGGATTGAAGGAAAGTCATGTGCATGACGTTCAAATCACCCGCGAAAGCCCGAATTACCGGATCGGCTGATGACACCCGGCGCCCGCGTCGCGGCACAGATTGATATTTTAGAGGCTATTTTGTCGGGGGAGCCGGCGGAAAAGGCTCTAACCAATTGGGCCCGGGGCAATCGTTTCGCAGGATCCAAAGATCGGGCCGCAGTGCGCGATTTGGTCTTTCAAGCGCTCAGATGCCGCCGATCCGCTGGGGCCTGGCCGAAACCGCATTCCGCACGGGCCTGGGCCATTGGCGCCCTATGCGCCACTGGGCAGGATCCTAATGAATTTTTCACCGGAATTGCCCACGCGCCAGCGCCATTGCAGCCGGAGGATATGCGGCCAATGCCCTCGGATCGAGATCTTTTGGATCTCCAAGATTGGGTGATTGATGTATTGACCGAGCAATATGGTGCCGCGCAAACTGCTGAGATTGGCGCGGTGCTGCGGCATCGCGCGCCAATCACACTGCGGGTCAATTTACAAAAGGCGACCCGCGACCAGCTTCAGGCGGAATTGGCCAAGGCGGAGATTGAAACCACCCATAATCCTGCTTCCGAGACGGCGCTGACCGTCATGAGCAATCCCCGCCGCGCCGTGCTTCAGCCCTGTTTCGAGCAGGGGTGGTTTGAGTTGCAGGACGCAGCGTCTCAGGCGGTGGCGGATGCTCTTGTGCTCAAGGGGCGGGTGTTGGATTACTGTGCCGGAGGGGGTGGCAAGTCTTTGGCCCTTGCGGCCCGCAGCGGCATGAAGATTTTTGCCCATGATATCTCAGTCGCGCGCATGTCGGAAATTGCCCCGCGCGCGGCCCGGGGCGGTCATGAGATTGAGGTCATTGCGCCGCAGTATTTGGCACCATCGGCAAAATTTGACACGGTGCTATGCGATTTGCCCTGTTCGGGCAGCGGCGCCTGGCGCCGATCGCCAGAAAGCAAATGGAGCCTTACGCCAGACGATCTTGAGGCTTTTGTGTGCCTGCAACGGGAGATTATTGCCAAAGCCATAAACCATTTGGCGCCAAATGGACATCTCGCTTTGATCACCTGCTCCATATTTGCGGCCGAAAACCAAGGGCAGCGGCAATTTGTCAGCGATCGTTTTCCGAAATTATCCTTTTGCAGCACAGCGCAATATCTTCCCAATGCGACGCAGGATGGGCTCTATTTGGTCATCTTTAAGAAAGGTATTTGAGCGCAGGCTTTGCTGTGGTAATTAATATTCAATTAACCATTTTTCAGTATGTGTCGCATTGGATTTTTAAACGAGCGCACGATTTATATGAGAAATATTTCACGCATATTTGATGCCTGGCATAACTCCTTTGCCCTCATGAGTTTCTGTCTTTCGGTTGCTTTCTTGATTGTTTTAACGGGGTTTCTGCGCACAGGTCATTGGTTCTTGATCCTGGCTCTTTCAATTGCCATATGCGCGGGCGGTTTGGCCTGTTTTTGGTTGATGCGCTATCTGTCAGATTTGCGGCGCTCGGCCATTTTGGCGCAAACTTATGAAAATTGTGACTATGGCGTGGTGATCAGCGGGCTTGACGGCGCGGTGACGCGGGTGAACCGCGCCGCAAAAGCACAAGGTTTTGCCATGGAACCCGGCTCAATCGATCAAGTCTTGCCCAAAGCCTATGAGGAGCTCGCGCCGAAACTGGAGGGTTTGGCGCGCTGTGCCATCAAAGACGGCTGGGCACAACAAGATGTGACCATCGGCGGGCAGGAACTTACGGTGGATCTGTGCCGATCAGCGGGGCAATTGGTGTGGAGTTTCAAACCTATTGCGCGACGGGAACTGCGCGCAGGAATTGCACAGCCCTCTGTGGCCATGGTCCGCATGAACGGGGATCGCATTGTCACCGATGTCAATGCAGCGTTCCAAGCACGGTTCGGGGATACGCCGCGCTGGATTGATGTTTTGGCCAATGGCAATCGGGTGCTGCGCAATCAGGTGCAAAAACTCAAAACCTTAGACGGCGAGTGTTATTTTCATGTGCTGGACCATTGGCCCAGTGACGAAACGGAAGAGCTGTATTTCTTTCCTGTAACTGATGAACAGCAGGGCTCTACGCAGAGTTATTGGGATTTGTTTGAGCATCTCTCAGTGCCTTTGATAAAGCTATCAACCCAAGGGAGCATCAAAAGCGTAAATGCTGCGGCGCGCAGTTTGTTTGGCAAAAAAATCAACATCGGTCATGACATTACCGAAGTTTTCATTAGCAATCAGCAATCGCTACTGGGGTGGATATCGGATGTATCCAACGGCAAGGTTTGGAATAAATCTATTGTTGTACAGGTTCCCGGCACCAAATCAGGGACAATTTTTCAGGCCGCTTTAAGCCGGGTGTTTGATGGGCGAGAGCCTGTCTTAATCGCGGCCTTTTCTGACGTCACGGCCCTGAAGTCGCTGGAACGGCAATTTGTGCAAAGCCAAAAGATGCAAGCGATTGGCCAGCTTGCCGGGGGTGTGGCGCATGATTTTAACAATTTGTTAACTGCGATTTCCGGTCATTGTGATTTGCTCCTGTTGCGTCACGACAAAAATGATCCAGATTTCAGCGATTTGATGCAGATCCATCAAAATGCCAATCGGGCCGCGGCCTTGATTGGCCAATTGCTGGCCTTCTCGCGCAAGCAAAACCTGCAAGTCAAACTTCTCAATATTCGCGAGATCATCTCAGACTTGGCGCATTTGTTGGATCGTTTGGTGGGCGAGAAGGTTAATCTTTTGCTGTACCACGGCACGAAACTGCCGATGGTGCGAGCGGACAAGCGGCAATTGGAACAGGTATTGATGAACCTTGTGGTAAATGCCCGCGATGCAATGCCCGAGGGGGGCGATGTTGTCATCCGCACGCAATCGGAAACCTTTGAGAAGGCGCAAGAACGCGACAGCGCTGTGATCCCGGCGGGTGAATATGTGAAAATTCAGGTGGAAGATTTTGGCACGGGCATTCCCCAAGAGCATCGCCAGAAAATATTTGAACCGTTTTTCACCACAAAACGCACGGGTGAGGGGACCGGTTTGGGTCTCTCGACGGTCTATGGAATTGTAAAACAATCCAATGGGTTTATCTTTGCGGAAAGCGAGATTGGAAAGGGGACGGTTTTTGATGTGCTTATCCCAGCTGTCGATCGGCGCACAAGACGGACGGAGCAAAAATTGACCGCTGAAGTCGTATCGGCCACAACCAAAGGCGAACAGGTTGTGCTCTTGGTTGAGGATGAGGCACCCGTACGGGCCTTTGCGTCGCGCGCGCTTCGGATCAAAGGGCTCACCGTTTACGAAGCCGATTGCGCCGAAGCCGCATTGAAAATTCTTGAAGATAAGACGTTGAAAATTGATGTCTTTGTGACCGATGTCGTCATGCCCGGGATGGATGGCCCGAGCTGGGTTCGGCTGGCGCTCATGGATCGGCCTGACACGCGTGTCGTCTTTGTCTCTGGGTATGCCGAGGATGCGTTTGAAAAACAGCAATCCGAAATTGAAGGATCTGTGTTCTTGCCAAAGCCGTTTTCACTCAATGATCTGACCCAAGCCGTGATGGATGTTGTGGTGGTGCGAGACTCAGAGCGCACCCCTTAGAATCAGAGCGCACACCTTAGAAAAAGGCGTCCTGCCAGAGTTGAAATTCGCCAGCATTGCGACGGCGATACCGCGCCTCCAAGTCGGGATCCAAAGGCGCTGGACCCGAGGCCGCTTGATTGAGCCAGGGCAAATCAAATTCTAACTCCAAACGATTTTCCAGGAATTTGCAGGCCAAGTCCATTTGCTCATATTGAAACAGATGCGTGATCGGCCCGCCGCTACCCCCGGGCGATAAAAACCACGTTTGACAGCCGATTTACGCAAAGGGTGGGGATTGTCTGACATTGCGTCATGCACAAACTGATCAAAGCTGATATGATAGGTGGATGTGGGCAATCCTGCCATCGAATTGCGGGCCCTATAGCGATACCAACTGCGCAGCCAGCTAATCGGCTCGCGGATCAGCGCAAAGGTTTCAGGATCTTGCCCGGTGGTGAGCTGCACCAAAGGCCGCACGAAGCGATTATAACGATAGAGCGGCAAATGCTTCAATTCAGGAGGGTTGCCGAATCTACCATCGGCCTCTTGCCCCAGAGCCACTTCTAAAGCAGTTGATCCCGTTTTCGGCACGGCCAGCAGTACGAGGTTATAGCGCGAAAATATCAGCATAAATCTATTAAATACAAAAGTGTTTCACCAATATTTAAAGAATCTTGTAAAGAATAAAAGACAAATTTGTAGAAAAATCTTGATTTGTTCTCCTTTTGGTCTGATAAAAAGAACAAGAAGCGAACATTACATCATTGTCCCCCCGTCTCGGGTGTGGAATAAGGAGCGTGAAACAATGGCAACGGCAGATTTACTCACAATGGCACCAAAAACAGGCGACCGCCAAAAGGCGCTAGACAGCGCTTTGGCACAAATCGAACGTCAGTTCGGCAAAGGTTCAATCATGACACTGGGCGAGGGCGCAGTCATCCCCGGGATTGAGTCGAC
>JADHLF010000009.1 GCA_016780825.1 Planktomarina sp.
AATTACAGCGTGCCATTCCCGATATTTCGCAAAGAATGCTCACGCAAACCCTACGCAAACTGGAGCGTGACGGACTTGTGAGCCGAAAAGTCACCCCGAGCACGCCACCGCGCGTTGACTATGCCATCACTGAATTGGGTCATTCGTTGTTTGAACCCATCGGAGCAATGTCTCAATGGGCGATTGATAAACAACCAGACATCCTACGAGCCCGCGATCAGTTTGACCGGCATTATTGACGCGGGTGGCTGCAACCGATTAAGTGCTGCATTAGAGCATGGCCCGTATGGGCGGCATTTGAAATTGTTAATTTTTGGGGTCTTCGCCCTGCATTATAGTTATGACTAAGGGGCTCTCATGCGCCGTGCATATATTACAGGTTCTGCCGGTTTCATCGGATTTTATCTGGCGGAATTGCTGTTGCAAGAGGGTTGGAGTGTCACAGGGCTAGACGGTCTAACTTACTATTATGATGTGCGGCTCAAGCATCGGCGGCTACAAATGCTCGGCCAACACAAAAACTTCCATTCCATCAATGCCATGTTGGAAGACGAGGCTGCGGTCATGAACTCTGTCGCACAGGCCAAGCCGGATGTTATCGTGCATCTGGCGGCGCAAGCGGGTGTGCGATACAGTCTGGAAAACCCACGGGCCTATATTGAAAGCAATGTGCTTGGCACGTTCAACGTGATGGAAGCGGCCCGGGAGCATGGGGTGACGCATCTGATGATGGCGTCCACCTCTTCGGTATATGGTGCCAATACACAGATGCCCTTTCACGAAAATGATAAGGCCGATACCCCCCTAACCATCTATGCAGCAACAAAAAAAGCCAATGAGGCAATGGCCCATTCATATGCGCACTTGTCGGATATCCCAACAACAATGTTTCGGTTTTTTACCGTTTACGGCGCCTGGGGGCGTCCTGATCTGGCGCTTTACAAGTTTGTTGATGCCATGCTCGAAGGGCGGCCAATCGACATTTACAACAATGGCGACATGTATCGTGATTTTACCCATGTAAAGGATTTGGTGCGCGGCATTCGCTTGTTGATGGATGTGCCGCCGGTGCGCCCTGCGCATCCATCCGATATCATGGACGGAGACAGCCTCTCTCCTGTGGCACCGCATCGGGTGGTGAATATTGGTAATTCTGACAAGGTGCGGTTGATGGATTTCATTGATGCCATTGAACATTCCTTGGGACTTAAGGCCATCCGAAATTATATGCCCATGCAGCCGGGGGATGTGCCGGTGACATGGGCCGACACGTCACTTTTGCAAAAACTCACCAACTATCGTCCACAAACAGATTTTCGCGCGGGGGTCGATCAATTTGTGACTTGGTTCAAGTCCTATAAAGCAGAGCTGGAGGCCGAAGACTCACAGGGCCTCAAGTCGCAGGCTTGAGGGAACCAAAGAGAGGGATCCAGTGGCAAAATCTGGGTCTGGCACCTTAATATCCACCGCGCCAGAGGCCGCTTTTTGCGTGGCAGCATAGGGTTCTGGCGTCATTGAAATGCCAGCCAGATGCAGCCCATGGGCCGCGCCGGAATCAGCAAATCCGCTATAGCCCCCCGGGCGGTTGCTAAAATTCGGCAGCATCAGAATTTTGACAAAGGCCGTACCGGGCGGAAAATTTTTCACCTCATTGCGGCCCGAGGTGTCTATTCCGCCGATATAGTTGCAGGCGTGATACCAATCACCCGCGGTTGGCAGAACGGTTTGGTCCAATAGAGCCGGTTTGAGATTCCAACCGCTGTCCGTATTGGCCAAAGGCGTGCCGGCTGGCCAAATCCCGTTGGGATCATCCGGGTTGCCATCGGACTGTGCCAAAGGCGCTAAGAGTGTAATGCTGTGGTTGGCTTTATCCACCTGTGCCGGCGAGAAGAGACCTGTTTTAAAGTGCCGGCTGTAAAAGTCTTGGGCGTTGCCGCCCTGCGTGCGATAGGTGAAAAAGATCAAACCACATTTGTCTGAAGAGCTGTCCGCATCGTTCCAGCCCGAGGCATTGGTCACTGACACGGTGGTGTCACCCGGTGCCAAGGGTGCGGATAATGTGGTTAAACTGTCGACACCGCCCGATGCAAAGCGCATGTGACAGGCGGAGGTGATCTGTTGAAAATCGGCATCAAAGGCCATGATGCCCATAACCTGCGCGTGGCGATCGCCGGTGGCTTGTTTAATATAGCTCTCCAAGCGGTAGGTTTTGCGCGCATCCACTGCGATAAATTCCGACGTGGTGAGATCAAAACCATGGTACCCTGTGAACAAAAAGCTGCCCGGCAAACCTGGAGTATCGCCGGCATCATAGCTTAACGCGCTGGGCATATTATAAGAATTGCCCAAAGAGCCGTTGCCATTGCTGACCAAATTGCCGGCTTTCGAATTGGTATAATCGACCGTGACAATCGGACTTGCGCGGAAGTCTACTTGAGACAGCGTCGTATTTGGCAGCGTTACTGCACCGGTTGCACGGTCAACGGTCAAAGCCTGATGAAAATTGCTGCCATCAGGGCTGACTTTGATCTCGAAATTATCTGACCCGGCCAGGCCCATTTCGGCGCGGCCAGACCAGCCGGTTTGAAACAACAGGCTGCCAGTGTACCCCGGCTGATCCTTGTTGATTTTCAGTTGATGCCCGCCGGTCGTGTCGTGGGTCAGCAATGTTGCGTCGGAGGAAACCGCCAATCGGTTTGTCAAATCGGCGGATGTGTTGAGTCCAAGCTTGTCCAATTGCTCGGCAGTCGCTGTGGTGGCTGCGGTCCAGTGACCCTGTGAAAAGACCAGCAAGGCGCGCTCGTCTTGATCCCATGCGACCCAACCCTCCTTTGGCTGGATAATGCGCCACGCATTTTCTTCCCAATGGGCCAGCGACCCATCGAAGCCCGCCCAAGCGCCGGTCGCGCCGCTGGGCAGAATGTAGCGATCTCCAGCGACCGGGTTGGTGGGGGGTGCAGTTTGGGCCCGGCTGAGAACACTGAGTTGCACCACACCATCGAGCAGGCGCATGCCCTCATTATGGGTGACGTGCTTTTGCGCTTGGTAGGGCAGGGAGAGATTGGGCGAGACAGTGGACATGGTTCAAGACCCTTTGCAAGATGACGTTTCAGCGATCATCTCGCAAAGAGTTAATGGAATTCTATCCAGAGCGCGCGGGCGCGATCATAAATGTTAAACTTTTCGCGCGGGATGTTGATTTTGGCCCTAGGCTGCGTCTTGCACCGCTTGCGAGACAGTTTCTGCAACCGCGTTGAGCAAGGTTTCATCTTCCGCCTCCACCATCACCCGAATAAGTGGCTCAGTGCCGGACTTACGAATGAGCAGACGTCCCTTGCCCAATAAGGAGGCCTCCGCATCTTGGATGGCCGATTGCACTGAAGCGGCCTCCAACGGAGCCATACCCTCGGAAAATCTCACATTCTTAAGAACTTGTGGGCAGGGCGAGAAAACCTTGGCCAATTCGCTGGCCCGCTGGCCCGTTTCCACCATGGCGGCCAGAAATTGTAATCCAGCCAAAAGACCATCGCCGGTCGTGGCGTAATCACTCATCACGATATGGCCCGATTGTTCACCACCAAGATTGAACCCGCCCTGTCGCATGGCATCCACCACATAACGGTCGCCCACATCTGTGCGGTGTAGATCAATACCCTGACCGCTCAGCCAGCGTTCAAGGCCTAAATTGGACATGACCGTGGCCACCAAAGCGCCGCCCCGGAGCTCTCCGCTCTTGGCCCAGCGCGCGGCGATCAATCCCATAAGCTGATCCCCGTCGGCGATCTGGCCTTTTTCGTCAATAATGGCGATCCGGTCTGCATCACCGTCCAGGCAGATCCCAATATCGGCCTCATGCTGCAACACCGCATCAACGGCGGCTTTCGGCGCAGTGGATCCCACACCTTTGTTGATATTATAGCCATTGGGCTGCACGCCAATGGCAATGACCTCCGCGCCAAGCTCCCAAAGCACCTCAGGGGCCGTGCGATATGCGGCGCCATTGGCGCAATCAATCACAACTTTTAACCCGTCTAAACGCTTGCCCGTTGGAAAGGTCGCCTTTGCGGCCTCAACATATCGACCAATGGCGCTTTCGATGCGGTTGGCCCGCCCAATGTTGTCCGGCAAGCAGAGATCTACATCCCCTTCAAACAAAGCTTCAATTTCCATCTCGGCGGCGTCTGACAGTTTATAACCATCTGGACCGAAAAACTTGATGCCATTGTCGTGATGCGGATTGTGACTGGCGGTGATCATTACGCCTACATCTGCGCGCATGGAATGGGTGAGCATGCCGACGGCGGGTGTCGGAATTGGTCCCAACAGGACCACATCCATGCCGGTTGACAAAAACCCAGCAGTGAGCGCGTTTTCAATCATATAGCCTGATCTGCGTGTATCCTTACCAATCACGACACGGTGGCCCGGGGAGGCGTCACGCCGAAAAAAACGCCCAGCCGCCGCCGCAAGCCGCAGCGCGGTTTCAGCGGTCATGGGATAGGTATTTGCCGTGCCGCGGACGCCATCCGTTCCAAACAGGTTTCGTGTCATAAAGTTCCCTCTCAAATCGCTGTGGTCCTAGATTGAAGATCAGCGGGTATCCGTCTTGATGTGATAGTGCCGAGTTATGGGTTAAAAGATGTTTAGTCTAAATATTATAAAAATTTAAATAAAATGTGCTGCAAGCCAACCGCCTCCACCTCCAACAAGAAAGGCGAGCAAAAGCCACCGCTTCTTCATTCCGTGTTTTTGCGCGTTGGGCTGCGCTGTGTTGTAGGTTCGGATCAAGGCCGCTTCCGCAAGCTGGGGCAGCTTTGGCCCGAAGCGTGACAGTACACGGGCTGTCTTCAGCAGGTCTTTCATCAAGGCCTTCGGCCCGATGCTTTGTTTAATGTAATCTTCTACAATAGGTTTTGCGACTTCCCAGATGTTAATCTGCGGATGCAAACTGCGTGCAACCCCCTCCACAACAACCATCGTGCGTTGCAGCAAGATGAGTTCGGTTCTGGTCTCCATGCCAAACTGTTCTGTGACGTCAAATAAATAGGTTAATACCCGACCCATGCTGATCTGGGTGGCATCCATGCCAAAAATCGGCTCCCCGACCGCTCTGAGGGCGCGGGCAAATTCATCGACATCTTTATCCGCCGGCACATATCCAGCCTCAAAATGCACCTCCGCCACGCGCTTGTAATCGCGGCGAATAAAGCCGAAGAGAATTTCTGCATAGACTCGTCGGGTATATTCATCAATTCGGCCCATAATGCCGAAATCATAGGCAATCACATCGCCATTGGCGGCGATCTTGATATTTCCCTGATGTAAATCGGCGTGAAAAAAGCCGTCGCGCAATGCGTGCGACAAAAACAATTGCAAAATTCGCTCGCCAATGCGCCGTCGGTCATGTCCGGCAGCATCAAGGGCGGCATTGTCCCCGGCAGAGATCCCCTCGGCCCAATCCATAGTCATGACGTTTTTGCCCGAGAGGCTCCAATTGATTTGCGGCAATTGAAATCCTTCGTCGGAGTCCGTGTTGGCGGCAAATTCTCCTGCGGCACTGCTTTCCAGCCGCAGATCCAACTCGCCGAGAACCACGCCTTCAAAATGCGCGATCACATCGAGTGGACGCAGGCGCCGCGCGCCGGGGGCCAGAACTTCAACCATCCGGGCCGCGAAGTAAAACGCATCAATATCTCGGCGAAAAGCGCGTTCAATGCCGGGGCGCAAAACTTTTACGGCGACATCTGCACCATCTGAGGCCAATTTTGCGCGGTGGACCTGAGCAATAGAGGCGGCGGCGACGGGTGCACTAAAGTCTTGAAAGATGGATGCCAAGGGTCGCTCGAGCTCTGCCTCGATCATTTTTTGCGCTTCGGCGATTGGAAAAGGCGGCAATTTATCTTGCAGCACCCGCAATTGAACGGCCAGCTCATCGCCAACCACATCCGGGCGGGTCGATAGGATTTGCCCGAATTTGATATAGGCCGGGCCCAAAGCGGTCAGCGCCCGGGTGACCGGTGGCATTGCAGGATCACCCTTGTAACCCAACCATTGAAATGGCCAACCAAGAATTTTCGCGGCCAAGCGCAGGCCAACGGGCGCTTGATAGGCATTGAGGATCACATTCATCGCCCCCGTGCGCTCAAATGTTGCGCCGGTGCGGATCAGACGAAAAATATTATGCGGACCGCGCATCTAGATTTTCCATCCCGAATGCAGGGCTGCGATTCCGAGCGAGAGGTTGCGATAGCTGGTATTTTCAAATCCTGCCTGCTGCACCATGCTTAAAAACGTCTCTTGATCGGGAAACTTGCGAATCGATTCGACAAGATACTGATAGCTGTCACGGTCATTGGCGATCATCTGGCCCATGCGTGGAATCACATTGAAGGAGTAGAGATCATAGGCCTTCTGCGCCAAAGGCACGGGAATTTGACTGAATTCCAAAACCATCAACCGCCCCCCAGGACGCAGGACGCGGAAGGCCTCATTTAAGGCTTCTTGTGGCCGGGTTACATTCCGAATGCCAAAGCTTATTGTGTAGACATCAAAACTATTGTCGGCAAAGGGCAGGGCCATGGCGTCACCGACAACCCAATCCAAGTTATCAACCATTTGCGCAGATTCAGCACGTTTGCGCCCTTCGATGAGCATATTTTCAGTGATATCAAGGACGGTGGCATGACCCGATCCCGCGCGTTTGAGAAACTTAAAACTGATGTCCCCAGTGCCACCGGCGACATCAAGAAGTTTCTGCCCGGGTCTTGGGGCCAGCCAATCCATCATCGCCTCTTTCCAGATGCGGTGAATGCCAACACTCATGACATCATTCATCACGTCATATTTGCTTGCCACTGAGGTGAAAACACCCTGCACTTTGCCGGCCTTTTCGGCCTCTGGAATGGTTTCGAAACCAAAATGGGTTGTGTCTTCACCAGTGTCTTGCATGGAACAGGCCTTTTGTGACTTCACCCCCCTTATAATACGCAGGACGGCTGATACAATGAGCTCTACGAGAAGGAAGCCCGAGATGCCCGAATTACCAGAGGTTGAAACAGTCCGCCGCGGCTTGCAACCGGCGATGCAGGACCAAAAAATTATGCGTGCCGAGGTGAACCGGCCTGATTTGCGCTGGCCCTTTCCGCTCGACATGGCGCAACGCTTGACCGGGGCGCGGGTATTGCGGCTTTGGAGGCGCTCGAAATATATTCTTTTAGACTTGGATACACAGGAAACTTTGATTGTGCATCTCGGGATGTCTGGTCGCATGCTGGTTTCGGGTCAACAAATTGGGGAGTTTTACCAAGACCACCCTGCACCGGAAAAACACGATCATGTGGTGTTTCACATGGAAAATGAGACACGGGTGACCTTCAATGACGCCAGACGTTTCGGCGCGATGGATCTTGCGCCGACCGCGGAGGTTGAAATGCATAAGATGCTCTCCAGCCTTGGACCGGAGCCATTGAGCAATTATTTAGACGACACCTATCTGGCCGCAGCACTCGCGGGGCGCAACACGCCGATAAAGTCGGCACTCCTGGACCAACGACTCATCGCCGGCTTGGGCAATATTTATGTTTGCGAAGTGCTCTTTCGTGCAAAAATTTCACCCATGCGCCGGGCCAAGGACCTGTCAAAAAGCCAAGTGGGCAGTTTGGTGCCGATCATTCGGACGGTGCTGGAAGAGGCGATTGAAGCCGGTGGCTCTAGTCTTAAAGATTACCGTCAAACAGGGGGGGAGTTGGGCTATTTTCAGCATAGTTTTCATGTTTATGACCGAGAATCTGAGCCCTGCAAACATGCGGGATGCGGCGGCACAATTGCGCGGGTGAGCCAATCGGGGCGGTCTAGCTTCTATTGTCCAACCTGTCAGAGATAGCTTGAAATAGGCGGCGAACGTGGTAGGCCTAAACGCCTGATAGAGGCAATGCTGGGACCACCATGGCTTATGAGACCATCATCGTAGAGATTGCAGATCATATCTGCGTCATCAAATTGAACCGCCCATCGGCGCTGAATGCGCTGAACAGTCAGCTGGTGGCGGAGCTCGGCGATGCGGTGCGCCAGGCGGACGCGAATGATAAAGTGCGCTGCATGGTGATTACCGGATCGGAGAAAGCCTTTGCCGCCGGGGCCGATATCACTGAGATGGCAGAAAAGAGCTTTGTGGACGTTGTGTCCGATGATCTATTCGGCGCCAGCATGAGCCCGCTGCAAGAGGCCCGCAAACCCATAATTGCAGCCGTTGCAGGCTACGCATTGGGCGGTGGTTGTGAGTTGGCGATGCTGTGTGACTTTATCATTTGTGCCGATAACGCAAAGTTTGGACAGCCAGAGATCAATCTTGGGGTCATCGCTGGCATTGGCGGCACGCAGCGCTTGACCCGATTCGTTGGAAAATCCAAAGCCATGGATATGCATTTGACCGGGCGCTTTATGGATGCGGCGGAAGCAGAGCGCTCAGGGCTGGTGAGCCGTGTGGTGCCGGTGAAAAAATTGATGGAAGTTGCCCTAGAGGTCGCTGGGAAAATTGCTGAGAAATCGCAAATCTCCATCAAAGCGGCGAAGGATGCGGTGAACCGGTCCTATGAGACCACTTTGGCCGAAGGCCTGTTGTTTGAGCGGCGTGTGTTTCATTCGATGTTCGCAACAGAAGACCAAAAAGAGGGTATGGCGGCCTTTGTTGAAAAAAGAGAGCCACAATTTCGCGATAAATAAGCAGAATGGCTTTGCATCTCCTTAGAAAGCGGCTATAGACCGCGTCAGAAAATGCGCGTGTGGCCCGCTTGGCTTTAGATAATCCGGTCCAAACGGTATGGGCCTAGCGGTAAGACGTGTGGCACAAGATTAAGTTAGGACCTGATAACATGGCAAATTCACCACAAGCAAAGAAGCGCGCACGTCAAATCGAGCGCCGCACAGCGGTCAACAAAGCCCGCAAATCCCGGATCCGCACATTTTTGCGTGCTGTTGAAGAAGCTATTGCTTCTGGCGACAAAGCCGCATCCATCGCCGCGCTTCGCGCCGCACAGCCAGAGCTGATGCGCGGTGTGACAAAAGGCATCTTTCACAAAAACACAGCATCGCGCAAAATTTCGCGCTTGGCGTCACGGGTTAAAGCTCTGTCTTAATCATCGTTACAAATTAATGAATTTTGGGCGCGGGGTAATTTCCGCGCCCTTTTTCGTTTAAGCGGCAGTAAAAGAATTATTTTTTTTAGACTTGGTTGCCTCAACCATAGGTGGAAAGAGATTCTTTTTCGAAAAATACCGAGTCAAGAATTAAGATCTGTTGCAGAGTCACTTGGCCGAAGGATAAAAAAGTCTCAACGAGTCACTTTGAGTGCTCTGGGGGATACCTGCTCCAAGACAATGCCACTGCTGCACGGCGACATAATCTTGGGACTATATAACATGATAAATCCATTTTATGGGTCATGGGTGCTATTCTTCGGAGAATTCGCCTGCCTGCTGGGGGCAGTGGCTTAGAAATTTGAAAGACGTTGTCATTGGGCTGCGTTGAAGTCGGGCCGGATGACCGGTCATTTATACTGGGATTAAGTGAAACGCATGGCAACAGAGTTTTGGGATATCGCCGCGGATCGCTTGCGCAAGTCTCTTGGGAACAATAACTACAAATCATGGATCGAACCCCTACAATTTATGGGCGAGTCGGGCGGTGCGGCAGAGTTTTTTGTGCCGACCAGTTTTTTCGGAAATTACGTGCGCCAGCATTTCGAAGATCAAATCCTCTATCAAATGCGCGAATCTGGTCTTGATGTAACCCGTGCAACGTTTTCCGTAGGGCGCGTGGATAAAACGCCTGTGGCGCGCCAGTCGTCGCCCGCTGTTGATGCGCCAGCCAAGCCGCGCGAAATTCAAGGTGCAAAGCTCGACCAACGTTTCGTGTTCGACAATTTTGTTGTGGGCAAACCCAACGAATTGGCCCATGCCGCAGCGAAACGTGTGGCAGAAGCGGGTCCAGTCACCTTTAACCCACTGTTTTTATATGGGGGCGTTGGCCTAGGAAAAACCCATTTGATGCATTCAATCGCTTGGGAGCTGCAATCGAATCGTCCTGATATCAATGTGATGTATCTCTCTGCTGAACAATTCATGTATCGATTCGTGCAGGCCTTGCGTGACCGCAAGATGATGGATTTTAAAGAGCTATTCCGCTCGGTCGATGTCCTAATGGTAGATGATGTGCAATTCATCGGCGGAAAAGACAGCACCCAAGAGGAATTTTTTCATACTTTCAATGCTTTGGTGGACCAAAACAAGCAAATTATCATCTCCGCTGATCGTGCGCCGGGTGAGATAAAGCAATTAGAAGATCGCATCGCCAGCCGTTTGCAATGCGGTTTGGTGGTGGATTTACATCCCACCACCTATGAGCTGCGCCTTGGTATCTTACAGTCTAAAATTGAGCTCTATCAGTCCAGCTATCCGGGCATTGAAGTGCGTCAAGAAGTTGTGGAATTTTTGGCACATCGCATTTCAACCAATGTTCGTGTGCTTGAGGGGGCTTTAACCCGGCTCTTTGCCTTTGCCTCACTGGTGGGGCGTGAAATTACGGTTGAGCTGACCCAAGATTGCCTGTCCGATATTCTGCGCGCCTCGGACCGCAAGGTTACAGTTGAGGAAATTCAGCGCAAAGTGAGCGATCACTATAATATTCGCCTATCTGATATGCTGGGCCCAAAGCGCCTGCGCAGCTTTGCGCGGCCGCGCCAGATTGCCATGTATCTGTGCAAGCAATTGACCAGCCGCTCTTTGCCAGAAATTGGCCGCAGATTCGGTGGTCGAGACCATACGACCGTGATGCATGGGGTGCGGAAAATCGAGGATTTACGCAATCAGGACAGCCAAATGTCCGACGACTTGGACCTCCTGCGGCGCTCACTCGAGGCATAGCTGCCTTTCAAAACCTTTAAGGGTTAAAACCCATCAACACACTCTTGTGTCCTGTGGAAAACTCTTTACGGTTTATCTTCAAATTCGTGACGGAGAACGGCAATGAAACTGGCTATTGAACGCGCAACTTTGTTGAAGGCTGTGTCCCAAGCGCAGTCCGTTGTGGAGCGTCGGAATACAATTCCAATCTTGGCAAATGTATTGATCGAGGCGAGCGGCGATCATGTGTCTTTTCGTGCGACAGATTTGGACATTGAGGTTGTAGATCGTGTGACCGCTATGGTGGAGCGCGCAGGAGCCAGCACGGTATCTGCGGTGACCTTGCATGAGATCGTGAGAAAATTGCCCGATGGCGCTTTGGTGACCTTGACTGATGATGGCGCCTCTGGCCGCTTGACCGTTGAAGCCGGCCGGTCAAATTTCTCTTTGACGACCCTGCCGAAGGAAGATTTCCCGGTCATGGCCACCTCGGAATATACGTCCAACTTCACCGCCTCTGCGATGACCTTGCGCCGGCTTTTTGACAAATCAAAATTTGCGATTTCCACCGAAGAGACCCGGTATTATTTGAACGGTGTCTATATGCATGTGGCAGAGGGTGACGGGGGACAAAAACTGCGCTGTGTCGCTACGGATGGTCACCGTTTGGCGCGGATTGATGCGGATCTGCCCACAGATGCCGGAGATATGCCCGGTGTGATTGTGCCGCGTAAAACAGTTGGTGAAATGCGCAAATTGCTGGATGATGATGACGCGCAGATTGCCGTTTCAGTTTCGGAAACCAAAGTGCGCTTTGCGACGCCGCATGTTACACTCACCTCAAAAGTGATCGATGGCACCTTCCCAGATTATACGCGGGTGATTCCTTCGGGCAATACGCGCAAATTGGAAGTGGATGCGGCCGAATTTGCCAAAGCAGTTGACCGGGTTGCCACGGTTTCGTCCGAGCGGTCGCGGGCCGTGAAACTGGCATTGGATGAAGATCGTCTCATCTTGTCGGTGAACGCACCTGACAGTGGCGCTGCTGAAGAGGAATTGGCCGTCGCCTATGGCGATGAAAAATTGGAAATTGGCTTTAACGCGAAATATCTGCTTGAAATTGCCAGTCAGGTTGATCGGGAAAATGCGGTGTTCTTGTTCAACACGTCAGGGGATCCAACCTTGATGCGTGAGGGCAATGACACTTCGGCCATTTATGTCGTCATGCCGATGCGCGTTTAAGCTGGCGTGAATGTGAAGGGCGCAGATGCCCAATCTTGCTGTTGAATCTTTGAGCCTGTCGCATTTTCGGTCGCATCATGTGGTGCAGATCGATTGCGACCCGCGGCCTGTTGCCATTTACGGAGCCAATGGGGCCGGCAAGACCAATATCTTAGAGGCAGTATCCCTACTGTCGCCCGGTCGTGGCGTGCGGCGGTCGACTGCGGAAGAAATGACACGCCGCCCCGAGGCGCTGGGCTGGAAGGTCTCGGCTGTGTTGCGCGCGCAAGATCGCCTGCATGAGATAGAGACCTGGTCGCAAAATGGCGCGACGCGTCAACTGCGGATTGACGGAAAAGCGGCCACTCAGGTTATGTTGGGGCGCATTGCGCGTGTCCTATGGTTGATCCCCGCAATGGACCGTCTTTGGATAGAAGGTGCAGAGGGGCGCCGCCGGTTTTTGGATCGCATTGCGCTCTCTTTTGATCCAAATCACGGCGAGCAGGTGATTATTTATGAAAAAGCCATGCGAGAGCGCAATCGTCTGTTGAAAAATCAAGTGACGGATGCCCATTGGTATCGGGCCATTGAAGGGCAAATGGCAGCCACGGGCGTTCAAATCCGAAGGGCGCGGGAGGAGGCCTTGGCCTATATCCACGCGGCGCAAGATCAGGCAGAAACAGCCTTTCCAACCGCGCATTTGACTCTGACCAATTCGGAAAACATTGAAATTTCAGACAGTCATGATGATTTTGCTGAGCTTTTGGCCGATTACCGAAATCGAGATCTTGCCGCTGGTCGCAGCCTGGCCGGTCCGCATCGTGATGATCTTTTCGGTGTCTTTGCAGCAAAAAATGTTCCAGCAAAAGACAGCTCCACAGGTGAGCAAAAGGCGCTTTTGATTTCGCTCATCCTCGCCAACGGTCGTGCGCTGAAAGACCAAACTGGCCTGCCGCCGATCCTGCTTTTAGATGAGGTGGCAGCGCATTTGGATGCCGCCCGCAGAGCGGCGCTCTATGACGAAATTTGCGCGCTGGGAGCTCAGGCTTGGATGAGTGGCACGGGGCCTGAATTGTTTGAAGAACTTGGCGACCGGGCGCAGCATCTTTTGGTGACAGAGGTTGAGGGGAAATCAAAAGTGGATCTTCAATGATTTTGGCTTTTTCAGATTTGGCGCTTTATGCCATCGCTGTTTTTATTTTATTCATTACCCCCGGTCCGGTTTGGGTCGCTCTTTTGGCCCGCGCCATGTCGGGCGGCTTTCAGGCGGCTTGGCCCTTGGCATTGGGCGTGGCGATGGGCGATGCCGTTTGGCCGGTTTTGGCGATCCTTGGAGTGAGCTGGGTGGTCAATGAAATTGCCGACATTATGATCATCTTGCGCTATGTCGCGGCCGTGGTGTTCCTTACAATGGGTGTTCTGTTGATGCTCAAGGCTGATGTCGCCTTGAGCAGTGACCAGCGCTTGACGCGACCGGGCATGTGGGGGGGCTTTATTGCTGGCGTGGTGGTGATATTAGGTAACCCAAAGGCCATTCTGTTTTACATGGGCGTTCTGCCGGGCTTTTTTGACCTGACGCAAGTGACGGCATGGGATGTCTTGGCCATTGTTGCGGTCTCTATCCTCACCCCGCTTTTGGGGAATTTGATCCTTGCTGGCTTTGTAAATCGTGCGCGTGATCTGCTGCAAACACCGCAGGCAGTGCGGCGCGTAAACCGCATTTCTGGAGGTCTTTTGATCGCCGTTGGGATCATTATTCCCTTTACCTAGCCCCGCAGAAATAGAGGTTTTTTGCGAAAGATCACATCGGGTTTGCTGCCGTAAAAAATCGCTGTCTTAACCACAATCCATTGTGCCATTTGCGTGACATTCATCTCGAATTCCGCTATTTGTTGTATAACTCAAAAAAGGGTATCGGGATGTCTGAGCAAACTGTGAATGTTGAAGAATATGGCGCAGATTCCATTAAAGTTCTTAGGGGCTTAGAGGCTGTTCGCAAACGGCCGGGGATGTATATCGGGGACACGGATGATGGCTCCGGTTTGCATCATATGGTGTATGAGGTTGTGGACAATGGCATTGATGAGGCGCTGGCTGGCCATGCGGATCATGTTTTGGTGCGGATCAATGCGGACAGCTCGGTTTCCGTCGCGGACAATGGTCGCGGTATTCCGGTTGGCATTCACGAAGAAGAGGGTGTGTCTGCCGCTGAGGTGATTATGACCCAGCTGCATGCGGGCGGTAAATTTGACAGCAACTCCTACAAGGTTTCTGGCGGATTGCACGGGGTTGGGGTTTCAGTTGTTAATGCCTTGTCGGTATGGCTGGAGCTGCGCATCTGGCGCGAAGGTAAAGAGCACGTCGCGCGGTTCGAGCATGGTGACACAGCCGAACACTTAAAAGTTGTCGGCGCATGCGGCGATCGTACCGGTACGGAAGTGCGTTTCCTGGCGTCGACAGAGACCTTCTCAAATCTTGAGTATAAATTTGAAATCCTGGAAAAGCGCCTGCGTGAATTGGCGTTCTTGAATTCAGGCGTGCGAATTATTCTTGAAGACCTGCGCCCGGCCGAACCTCTGCGCAGTGAGCTCTATTATGACGGCGGCGTGCGTGAGTTTGTGAAATATCTTGACCGTTCCAAATCCTCGATCATGGAAGAGCCGATTTATGTCAAAGGCACCCGTGATGATATCGGTGTCGAAGTGGCAATGTGGTGGAACGATTCCTATCACGAAAATGTCCTGCCCTTCACCAATAATATCCCACAGCGCGACGGCGGCACCCATATGGCGGGCTTTCGAGGGGCGTTGACCCGAACCATTAACAACTACGCCCAATCCAGCGGCATCGCCAAAAAAGAGAAAATCAGCTTCACAGGCGATGATGCGCGCGAGGGTTTAACCTGTGTGTTATCTGTCAAAGTTCCTGATCCGAAATTTTCCAGCCAGACCAAAGACAAATTGGTCAGCTCAGAAGTGCGCCCGGCGGTTGAGGGCTTGGTTGGCGAGAAATTGGCTGAGTGGTTCGAAGAAAACCCAGCGCAGGCAAAGGTTATTGTTGGCAAGATTGTTGAGGCTGCCATGGCCCGAGAAGCGGCGCGCAAGGCCCGCGACCTCACACGGCGCAAGACTGCGATGGATGTGAACTTCTTGGCAGGAAAACTCAAAGATTGTTCGGAAAAAGATCCCTCAAAAACCGAAGTGTTTTTGGTGGAAGGGGACAGCGCTGGCGGTTCGGCACAAACTGGGCGTGACCGTATGACTCAAGCGGTTTTGCCACTGCGCGGCAAAATCTTGAACGTCGAGCGCGCGCGGTTTGATCGGATGCTGGGTAGCCAAGAAATTGGAAATTTGGTCATGGCGCTGGGTACTGGCATTGGCCGTGATGAATTTGATATTAAGAAGCTTCGCTATCATAAAATTGTGATCATGACAGATGCCGACGTGGATGGTGCGCATATCCGCACGCTCTTGCTGACGTTCTTTTTCCGTCAAATGCCCGAGTTGATTGAAGGTGGTTATCTCTATATCGCGCAGCCACCGTTGTTTAAGGTGAGCCGCGGGCGCTCTGAAGTCTATCTCAAGGACCAGCCAGCCTTGGATGAATACCTCATCGAACAGGGTATTGAAGGCGCGTTGCTGCGTTTGACGAATGGTGAAGAAATTATTGGCGCCGATTTGATGCGCGTTGTGGAAGAGGCGCGTCAGTTGAAGCGCATTGTAGACGCATTCCCCACCCATTACCCACGTCACATTTTGGAGCAAGCGGCAATCGCCGGGGCCTTCGTGCCTGGGGCGGTGGATCGTGACTTGCAAGGCATGGCGGATGCCGTTGCGCGCCGGCTTGATCTGATTGCCTTGGAATATGAGCGGGGATGGCAGGGCCGCCCGACACAGGATCGTGGCATGCGTTTGGCGCGGATCTTGCGCGGCGTGGAAGAGGTGCGCAATCTTGATGGGGCCATGCTCCGTTCCGGCGAAGCGCGTCGCACTGGGCTTTTGACCCAAAGCTTGCAAGATACCTACGGCGGTCCGTGCACATTGGTGCGCAAAGATCGGGTGCAGGTGGTCAATGGCCCCCTCACGCTGTTGAGCGCGATTTTGGAAGAGGGCGAGAAAGGGCTTTCGCTGCAACGTTATAAAGGCCTCGGCGAAATGAACCCCGATCAGCTGTGGGAAACCACATTGGATCCAGATGCGCGAACCTTGTTGCAAGTACGGATTGACGATGTCGCGGAAGCGGATGATTTATTTACCAAGCTGATGGGCGATGTGGTGGAGCCGCGTCGGGAATTCATCCAAAATAACGCGCTCAATGTGTCCAACTTGGATTTCTAAAACTGACCGAACTGGGAGTACCTCGGGCAATGCAACGCGGTGGTGTTTCGTTTTGGTATCAAGAGCTGGGCGGGTTGCCAAAACCGCGCCCGGCCTTGGACCGGCCTATCAGCGCAGATATATGCATCATTGGGGCGGGCTTTACCGGGCTGTGGGCGGCCTATTATCTTAAAAAAGCCGATCCATCTTTGAACATCGTTATTGTTGAAGAGCATTTCGCCGGTTTTGGGGCTTCGGGTCGTAACGGCGGGTGGCTGTCGGGTAATTTTGCTTGGGATCATGAAAAATACCTAAGCAGTGGTACGGCCGAGCAGGTCAAGGCCATGGTGGCGGCGTTTCACGGCACTGTTGATGAGGTGATTGCGGTGGCTGAGGTGGAAGGCTTCGACGCGGATATCCACCGCACGCAAGAACTGGCCATCGCTACGAATGCGCATCAATTTCAGAGGCTTGCGCCTGAGCTAAAGCGATTGCGCCACTGGGGTGATCATCGCAGCCAGCTTGAAAGTGAGGCGCAATTGCGCGCGCGTGTTGCCATTCCGAGCGCCAGGGGTGCGCTTGTGACCTCTGGTGTGGCACGGATTCAGCCGGCCAAATTCGTGCGCGGATTGGCCGATGCTGTGGCGCGATTAGGGGTTACGATTTACGAAACGACCCGGGCGCATAAAATTTCGAAAGGTCAGGTCATAACCGATCAAGGCCGAGTGGCCTGCGCGGTGGTTTTGAAAGCCACCGAAGGCTATAGCGCCCAATTGCCCGGCTATGGGCGTGATTGGCTGCCTCTCAACTCTGCGCAAATTGTGACGGAAGTTTTGCCCCCAGAGCTGTGGCGAGACATTGGCTGGTCGGGTGCAGAGCTGATTGGAGACATGGCTCATGCCTATTGCTATTGCCAGCGTACAGCAGATGGGCGCATCGCGGTTGGAGGTCGGGGGCTGCCCTATCTTTTGAATTCCAAAATTAGGCCCGATGGCCGGCCAACCTCGGGCACAATCGCAGAATTGCGGGGGATTCTTGCGCGTCTGTTTCCTGCGGCGACCCATGTCCCCTTGGCCCATGCTTGGCAGGGGGTCTTAGGCGTTCCAAGGGATTGGTGCGCCACTGTTGGCCTGGATCGTGAAACCAAGATTGGTTGGGCCGGCGGATATGTGGGGGTTGGTTTGACCTCGGCAAATTTAGCCGGGCGTACCTTGCGTGACTTGGTGCTGTCAAATCCTACGGCTTTGACAGAATTGCCATGGGTCAACCGTGCGGTCCGAGTCTGGGAGCGCGAGCCTTTGCGATGGATGGCGGTGCGCGGTCTCTATGCGGTGTTGAAAGCCGCCGATCGGGCCGAAGCCGAAGGCAAAGCCTATGCGCCGCATCTTGCGCGGCTTGGAGCTTGGATCAAATCTCAGTAGGGCGCCCCTATCTCGCGGCGGCGTCGATCTGCCTTTGGCGCTCCCCGAAACGTGCGCGGTCCTCATCGGAATATTCGTCCACACATTGGTGGCACTGTACCCCTTTGATATAGTCAACACGATTTTTGTCGGATTCTGTGATGGGTCTGCGGCAGGCATAGCATTGATCAAAACTGCCCTCGACCAAGCCGTGACCCACGGACACGCGATTGTCGAAGACGAAGCATTCACCCTGCCAAGTGCTTTCTTCCTGCGGCACCTCTTCGAGATATTTCAAGATTCCGCCCTTCAGGTGATAGACTTCCTCTACCCCTTCACCGAGCAGAAAGTTGGTAGATTTTTCGCAACGAATGCCGCCGGTGCAAAACATGGCAATTTTTTTGTTGTGAAAGCGATGTTTGTTTTCGGCCCACCACTGTGGAAATTCACGGAAGGTTTTGGTCTTGGGATCAATCGCCCCTTCAAACGTGCCGATGCCCACCTCATAATCGTTGCGCGTATCAATCACTGCGACATCCGGTGCGGCAATCAGCGCGTTCCATTCATGCGGATCGACATAGTGGCCAGTGCCCGCGCGCGGATCGACATTGGGTTGGCCCATTGTGACAATCTCTTTTTTCAGGCGGACTTTCATGCGCTTGAAGGGCATGATGCTGGCCGTGCTCTCTTTATGTTCAAAATCCGAACACCCAGGCAGCGCGGCGATATGCGCCCAAAGCCGAGCAATTCCCTGTTTGGGTCCAGCGACAGTGCCGTTGATTCCTTCTTTGGCGAGCAAAATTGTGCCTTTGATGCCCTCATGCTCACAAAGTGACAGCATCGGCGCGCGCAGAGCCTCTGGATCGTCAAAGCGGGTGAAGTGATAAAGAGCGGAGACTGTAAACATAGTTTGCGTCATAATCTGAAGTCGTCATTGCTGCAAGATAGATAGCTAAAGCTTCGATGTCGCTTTATGGGTGCTTTGATAACATTGACCTTATGGGCGCGGGTCATTACCTCTGTGCGCGAAGCTTGGATAGGGGATCCAAATGCGTGCTCTGATTGTGGTTGACGTTCAAAACGACTTTTGTCCGGGGGGCGCATTGGCGGTTGCGGGCGGTGATGAGATTGTGGAGCAAATTAACAATCGCATGGCTGATTTTGACGCGGTGATCCTCACCCAAGATTGGCACCCTGCGGGCCATTCCTCCTTTGCCAGCTTCCATAAGGCCGATGTGTTTTCCAACATTGAAATGCCCTATGGTCCCCAAGTGCTTTGGCCAGATCACTGCGTGCAGGGCAGCCTTGGCGCTGCTTTTCACAAAGATTTGGCCACGGATCGCGCTGAATTGATTCTGCGCAAGGGCTATCGTTTAGGCATCGACAGCTATTCTGCTTTCTTTGAAAACGACCGCTCCACAGCGACCGGGCTTGAAGGGTATCTCAACACCCGCGGGGTTCAGGATGTGACCTTTGTCGGATTGGCGACGGATTATTGTGTCGCCTATTCTGCACTGGATGCGGCGCGGCTGGGCTTCGCGGTCAGCGTCGATACCGCCCTATGCCGCGCCATTGATATGGGTGGATCGCTGGACCAAGCACGGCGCGACATGGCCGCAGCGAAAGTGAGCCTTCTGTAATGGTAGATATCGCCACCCGAGTGTGGAATCACAAATGGAAAATTGACCCGATCGTGCGATCGTTAATCGACAATGATTTCTATAAATTATTGATGTGCCAATCGGTGCTCCGAAATCACCCAAAAACGGAGGTGACCTTTAGTTTGATCAATCGCTCAAGCGACATTCGCTTGGCAGAATTGATTGATGAGGGGGAGCTGCGCGAACAATTGGATCATGTGCGCTCTTTGTCTCTGTCGCGTGGCGAAAGCACATGGATGCGCGGCAATACATTCTATGGCAAACGCCAGATGTTTACGCCCGAGTTTATGGATTGGTTCGAGGCGCTCAGATTGCCTGACTATCACCTTGAGAAACGTGATGGGCAATATGAGCTGACATTTCAAGGCAGTTGGCCCGAGGTGATGTTGTGGGAAATTCCTGCTTTGGCGGTTCTTATGGAGCTGCGTGGTCGCGCGGTGTTGCGAGACATGCGCCGCTTTGAGATTCAAATTCTCTATGCCCGCGCCATGGCCAAGCTCTGGGAAAAAATTGAGACTCTGCGCGACATTGACGACTTGCGCCTTGCGGATTTTGGCACGCGCAGGCGCCATTCCTTTTTGTGGCAAGATTGGGCTGTGCAGGCCATGACAGAAGGATTGGGAGACAAATTCATTGGCACATCCAATTGTTTGATCGCCAAAAATCGTGATCTGGCCGCGATTGGGACCAATGCGCATGAGCTGCCGATGATCTACTCTGCTCTGGCGGTTGATGATCAAGCCCTGCGCCAGGCGCCTTATAACGTACTTTCTGATTGGCATGAGGAGCATGATGGAAATCTGCGCATCATCTTGCCCGATACCTATGGCACAGAAGGGTTTTTAGACAATGCACCAGATTGGCTGGCCACATGGACGGGGATGCGCATTGATTCCGGTGATCCCATTCAAGGGGCAGAACATGCGATCAAATGGTGGAAAAGCCGCAATGAAGATCCCAGTCAAAAACTACTGATTTTTTCCGATGGTTTGGACGTGGAGAAAATCGCCGAGCTGCATCGATTGTTCGCTGGACGGGTCAGAGTCTCTTTTGGTTGGGGCACGCTGCTCACCAATGACTTCCGCGGACTGGTGCCAAATGACGCGTTGAAACCATTCTCCTTGGTCTGCAAAGCCGTGTCCGCCAACGGCAGGCCGACGGTGAAATTATCTGACAATCCCAACAAGGCCATGGGTCCAGCAGATGAAATTGCCCGCTATAAGCGGGTGTTCGGAGTTGGGCGGCAAAACGCACAAAGCGTCATCGTTTAAGCTGTTGTCAGCCATTGATGTGCCAAATGCAGCGCGCGTTCTGCGTAGCGCCTTTGGACAGGGCTTTTCTTCGGTTGCCGTGCGATCACCCATCCGCAAGAGGCAAGCCCTCGCAACATAAGGAAAAATTTGATATCATCTATCGATGGGGCATTGCGGAGTGTTCCATAGCCCTCTGCAACGGCGGCGATCAGATCGTTCAAATGCCCGGTGGCGTAATGTTGCGACAGACAGACCCCAAGATCGTAACCGCGATAGCCAAATCCCGCGTCATCAAAATCAATCAGCGTCAGCCCTGACTGTGTTTGAAAGACATTTTCTTGTAGGGCATCCGCATGAATCAACCCAAAATCTGCGCCCTTCATGGCGTTTAAATGCGCGTGAGCGGTCTGCCGGGTATAGACCATGAACTTTTTCTCACTGGCTGATAGGGATGGATTGTCCCAAAATCGACCCCAAAAGGGGGATTTCCCAAGCAGACCCGGCAGATCCCAGGCGGCGCGTGTGAGATCGTCCGTCTTTATGCGATCGCAGGTGTTATGCAGCTTGGCCAAGAGGTTGCCCAATTGGTGATAAAGATCACAATGGGCGGCGACATCCGTATCAACGGAGCTGTCCACAGCTCCAATCGGCGCGCCCTCCACCCAGGAAATCACAGAGACAAAGCGTCCATCTTCCGCTTGCGCCAGTAAGGATCCATCCGCCTGCGCGAGGGGTTTGGGACAGGCAAAACCCGCCTCCGCCAACCGCAGCGTCCAGCGCAATTCTGACAAGATTGCCGCTTCACTTTGGTATCCCGCCCGATGCAGGCGCAGCGCCATCGGAGTGCCGTCGCGCAGGATCTTATACACTGCGTTTTCCCGCTCGGCGATCAACTCTATCGGACCATTCGCGCCCCATTGGGCGGCTATTGCAGGAAGATCATTCATGCCTTGAAGGCGGCCTGTAGGATGTCACAGGCCATGGAAACATTCTCATTGGAAAAGGGCATGGGCGGACGCAGTTTCAAAATATTGCGATTGCGCCCAGTGCGCCCCATCAACAAACCATGATTGCGTGCGTATTCGACCACATGGGCGGCTAAGGCTTCATCGGCCACACCATGCGTTTCCAATTCCAAAGCGAGAAACAAGCCACGTCCGCGACGGCTGGCGATGCTGGGGTGGTCAATCGAGTGCAGCTCACGCAAAAAAACAGCACCGATATTTTTGGCGTGCGCCACCAAATTATCCTGTTCAATGACATCCAAAGTGGCCGCAGCGGCGGCGCAGCTTACTGGATTGCCACCAAAGGTGTTGAAATAGCCAAAGGCGTTGCGAAATTCAGCCATGACGGCCTGGCGTGCGACCACTGCCGCAACCGGATGCCCGTTGGCCATAGGTTTGCCCAATGTCACAACATCAGGTGACAAGCCAAGCCATTCATGGCCCCACCATGTCTCACCGCCTCGGCCAAACCCAGGCTGCACCTCATCTGCGATCAACAGCCCCCCGGCGGCTTTGACCACTTGCTCGGCGGGCTTCATGAAATTCTGCGGCAAATCTGGCAGGCCCTCATTGGCGAAGGTTGGGCAAAATAGAAAACCCGAGAACCCATGGCCAGTGGCCTCAAGGTCATCAATGGCGGTTTGCAGCTCCCGTGCAAAGGCCGCGGCCTGGCCATCGGCCGTACCGCCAACTGGGCGCAGGGTGTCCGGCGCAGGGATGCGGCGGATGTGGCTGGCATAGCCTCCGATGGGGGGCTTGCGCGAGGAGAGCTGCGACACGGCCATCGTATTGCCGTGGTAGGTATTATCTGTGGCAATGATGCCCGTTTTCCCTGTCACAGCTTGGGCCATGCGCAGGGCAATGTCATTGGCCTCTGATCCGCTGCACACCATGATGACCTGAGTCAATTGCACTTGAAACTTGGCGGTAAGCCGCTCGCAATACTCCACAATTCCCGTGTGCAAATAGCGGGTGTGGGTGTTCAGCTGAGCGGCCTGTGCGGCGATGGCTGAGACGACATGGGGGTGACAGTGGCCGACATGCGGCACGTTGTTGTAGCAATCGAGATATTTACGCCCGTCTGCATCCCACACCCAAACACCGTCACCTTTGACCAAATGCACTGGGGTTTCATAAAAAGTGGGCACATTTGGCCCCAAGACTGCGGCACGCCGCGCCGCCAGATCACTCGACATCTTTTACCTTTCCGCGCAGAGATTTGACAACGCCACGCTGAACTTTTCCTGCCAGTCGGCGCTTTTGTGATCCGAGTGTGGGGCGAGTGGCGATCCTGCGCTTTGGCGTCATCAAAGCCTGAAGGATCAGCTCTTTCAAGCGCTCTTTTGCAATCTCGCGGTTGCGCGCCTGTGAGCGGGTGTCTTCGACCCGAAAAATAATGGCCCCATCGGAGGTCCATTTGCGGCCGGCCAATTTTTTGAGTCGGGTTTTCACCGGGCCCGAGAGGTTTTGGCAGCGGGCCGCTTCGAAGCGCAATTCGACTGCGGTAGACACTTTATTGACGTTCTGTCCTCCCGGTCCCTGCGCTCGGGTGAAACTTTCGGTCAGCTCCCAATCGTGAATTATTATTTCATCATTAATTTGCAACATGCGGTGACTATGCCACAAAGGAAAAGGGCCGCCTAGATAGGACGGCCCTTCGAAAGTTGTGCGGAGGGCGGGTCGTTTAGGACCGTTTGCCCAAGCTTGGCGTTAAAACTCCAAGGGTTGCCTTAGAAATTTGCCTCCAAACCTGTTACGACTCCATTCTCCAATACCTTTCTCGACACTGGATCACCTCCTTTCAGTTGCTACATTTATCCACAGCCTGACAGAGAGGGACACAAAGTCAATGATTTTTTGTCCCACGCGCCACAAGATATAGAACAACGAAGCGGAAGGGCACCAAAGCGATGAGGGCCAAAGACAGTTTCACCAGCCAATCTGCAACGGCCAGAGAAGCCCAAAGCGGCATCTCAATACCCGCTCCGAGTAGCGGCACAGCGCCCTGTGCCCAGTCTGGAATATTGCCAGTTTCGAGCCCGTTAAAGGTGGCGGAGAAGGCGATGCTGAAAAAGAGGAAGGTATCGACAGCGCTGCCGATCAGTGTTGAGGCCAGAGGGGCTTGCCACCATGTGCCATGTCGCAAGCGGTCGAAGATTTGAACGTCCAGCAATTGGGCCACCAGAAACGCGGTGCCCGATCCCAAAGCCACGCGCAGCGTCACCGCTGGGAACCCGTAGCCATCCCCTTGCAGCATGACTTGCGTGCCAATGAGTGAACACAGAACGCCAGCGGCAAAGCCGGCAAAGACCACGCGGCGCGCGGCAGCAACACCGTAGACCCGGTTCATCACATCTGTGACGAGAAAGGCGATGGGATAGGTGAAGGCACCCCAGGTCAGCCAGTCTCCAAGAAGAAACTGCACCAAGATGTTGGAGGCCACAACGACGGCAGCCATGGCAAGAATGCCTGGAAGATAGAGAGTTTTCATATTTTTGTTCCGTTTTTTAGCCAAGGTAGCGGCGACTTGGTCAGATTTGACGTGTTCGGATACGAGCCCATAGGACATATTGCAAGCGATTTCCGTACAGCGGGCCCTCAGAGGTTCGACAAAACCGCGCTGCATTGCTTGGGCAATGCCGCCAAGGTGATCGGCGGCTTGGGTTTGCGCGGCTTGGCGTTCGGGTCAGGCGGCGGGGGATTTAAGATGCGTTTGACCCATCCGGCCGCTTCCTTGCACCCATCACCGGGCGGTGGTGGGGCTTGGTCGATGCAATTCTCCTGGCCTTCTGGGCATTTTAGGCGGACGTGGAAATGATAGTGATGTCCATACCAAGGACGAATTTTGCGCAGCCAGTCGCGGTCGCCGGTTGCTGAATTGCACATGGCGACCTTGGCGCCTGGGAAAATGAATATGCGCGCCACTCTTGGATCTGACGCGGCCAATTTGAGCACGGTTTCGTGGTCTTTGGTCCAGCGATCATTGGTATAAGCGCCCGAGGCCCGCCGCATGGATAGAGAGGAAATTTCCTCCCGCTCTGCCTGAGTTAAAACGCGATCCGTTTTTGGCCGCAGCCATATATCCGCGTCTAGGCCAATTTGGTGACTGGCATGGCCTGACAGCATCGGCCCGCC
The DNA here is from genome assembly GCA_016780825.1 of Planktomarina sp. GTDB lineage: Bacteria > Pseudomonadota > Alphaproteobacteria > Rhodobacterales > Rhodobacteraceae > Planktomarina. The sequence continues at coordinate 24,889 of JADHLF010000009.1, forward strand.
GCGTGGTTGAGAAATATCGCCAATGTAAAGACCTGACCAAGACGTGTTCTGGGCCACTTTGCGCGAGAGATCTTGTAGGTAGTCAATGGTTATAGGCTGTCCCCAATTTCGGTTTCGAGAGAGACGCATGGCCTGCCATGTCGGGCCAGTTTCTGGCAGGGTGGCCCCGCCGGCCAAACAGCCCTGAGCGTAGCTTCCAAAGGATTCGGCTGCATGTTTTGATCCGATCTCAGCCGCACCGAAAAGGGTTTTTGCCGCCACGGTTAAGCGCGAATCAGGTCGCGCTTGCGGGCGGTTAGATTGCGATTGTGCCTGAAGCGAAAAGGGCAGGCAGGTTGCCAAGAGCACCAGTGCAAGAAAATATCTGACGACAATCGGTCCCACTTCTATTGATCTCCATTTGGGTTCACCCAGCGCAGCAGAAGCATCCCCAAGATGAACAGTCCCATAACGGGAGCAAAGCCCAGGCGAGCATCATTAAGCAAGTAGGTAAACAAACCGATAAGAAGCGGAGCCAAAAACGCAGTGGCTTTCCCGGCGAGGGCAAATAGACCAAAGGCTTCGGTTGGACGGTCAGGATTGGTATGGCGCACCATCATGGAGCGGCTGGCGGCATAGATCCCTCCGCCGGATCCACCAATGGCCGCACCGCAGATGTAGAAAATGATATCGGGCAGTGCGGAGCCTTCTGGCAAGGCCAGACCAAAAAAGCTGTCTTTGGACATGCCAATGATGCAAAGTGAGACAACGATCAGCACATAGATGTGGAAGTAAATCACGGGTAATGGCCCCAGCTTTCGATCGTATTTGCCCGAGATCCAGGTGACAAGTGCAGCGGAGAATCCGCCCAATATTCCAAAAACACCAAGTTGCGTTTGCCCCCAGCTCAGGACCAAAACCGCATAAACCCCGCCAAAGGCATAAAGCCCATTGAGAGCGTCGCGATAGAACATTTGCGCACCCATAAAGGCAAAGAGGCTGGGCCGCGTTACCATGTTTTTGAGCGTGTCTTTTAAGTCCCTAAGCGCGTGTTGCAGCCCGCCGAGGCGATTGGGGGTTTTGCCTTCTCGCACCCAAAGGAAAAATGGCAGCATAAAAATGAAAAACCAAATCGCGATTAGGGGGCCGACCGCCCGCGTGCCTTCGCGGCTTTGGGCATCCAACCACCCCAAGCCGGGCTCCAAGCCGATGAGAAAGGTCTTGCCGCCTTCGTCAAAAAAGAAAAACAGCATGATAAACAGGCTGATGATACCGCCTGCATAGCCGAGGGCGGCGCCACTGCCTGAGATTTTTCCAACCTCCCGCCTGTTGCCGAGGCTGGGGAGGATGGCATTGGTGAATACAAGCGCGAGTTCAGCGGCAATGAAGGCGATGGAGAAGAAGATCAAAGAGGACCACATCGCAGATCCATCTGGCACCATGTACCAAAGCATCCAGGAGCAGATTACAAAGACTAAGGAGGAGGCCCAAATCCAAGGCATGCGCCGACCGGTACTATCGGCATAGGCGCCGGCAAGAATGCCTATGACCGCAACAATGAGGCCGGCGAGGGCTTGCCCCCAAGACCAGATTGACTGCGCAGTCGCCTTGGCGCTGGTGGGATCCAATCCGCTGGACAGATAATACTCTGCGGCCACCCCGGCGAAATAGGGTCCAAAGATGAAAGTCAAACCAAGGGTGTAAAAGGGTTGCGTGGCCCAGTCGAACATCATCCAGCCGCGTACGCGTTTGATCAAAATGGCCTGCTCTGGTGTTGGTTTTGACATATGGCGCCCCTAAAATTGTCTCAACTTTGGCTGAGAGACATGCTCAAAGCAAGGGTTTCCTAATGGGTCTCCCCCATCGGCGGCCAGGGGCGTAGGTCCTCTGCGGCGATCCATGCGGCGACCCATTCGGGAATGGGCGGCAGGGGCGTGTCTGGGATCAGTTCAGCCCGTAGGTTATCAATCGGCACGATCCCATCGGCATTGGTCACCGCGGTGCGATAAAGCGCGTGCCCGGCGCAGGTTCCCCGCACCCACATGCTTTGCTCCAGATAGATAAACCGCGCATCGGCACAAAGGGCGCGGCTGCGCATGTCGATTTTGCCAAATACACGGATGCGCTTGCGGTAGCGCACGGAGCTGCCGGCGATGGTCAGGCCCCAGCCCTTGCGTTTCAAAATGGCCAATAAGCCTGAGCGACGCGCCATAGGCAGGCGGCCCATATCATAGATCGACAGGGTGCGGCCATTGTTGAGTTCGCACCAAAGATCCAAGTCCCAAGGCAGGCAGTAATGTGTGCTATAGTGGGTTTGCCCAATGGCAAGTTTGCCCGACTTGCGGTGATTGAAAAATTGCCAAGCGAGACGGACAAAAGGGTACATTGAAAGCTCTCCAAATTTTGGTCACAAAAGAGCGCGCGGGCCCGCAGGTCAACCCATGATCTTAAGCGCGATCTGTCAAGCGACTTGCCGATGGGCGCCGAAGCGCTTAGGTAAAAGCAAACGTATTCTGTAGAGGTTTCACATGGCTCCTATTTTCGCGATACCTTACATGGTTTTGAACGTCATTTGGTTCTTTATCATTGCCCATTTGATCATGAGCTGGTTGATCGCTTTCAATGTTTTGAACCTTTATCAGCCCATTGTTGCGCAGATTTGGTCGGGGCTGAACCGTCTTTTGGATCCGATCTATGGGCGGATTCGGCAGTTTCTGCCCAATATGGGCGGGCTTGATTTGACGCCTTTGATTGCGCTGCTGATCGTGGCCGCTTTGCAATACACTTTGGCCTATTACGGCCGCTGACCCATCGGACCTGTTATGCCCTATACCACCCTTCTGAGGGATGTCTTCGGATTCGACGCTTTTCGTCCCGGTCAGGAGGAGATTGTGCGGGCGGTTGCGGAAGGGCAAAATGTATTGGCCATTATGCCCACCGGGGGCGGGAAGTCACTTTGTTTTCAACTCCCTGCCTTGATGCGCGAGGGGGTGACGGTGGTGATTTCGCCGCTGATTGCTTTGATGCGAGACCAAGTCCGCGCGCTACAGGCCGCCGGGGTTGGAGCGGGGGCATTGACCTCTGGCAATACGCCCGAGGAGACTGATGCGGTCTGGGAAGGGTTGGAGCAAGGCAGGCTCAAACTCTTGTATATCGCTCCAGAGCGGCTGGCGGCTGGGTCGTCTTTGGGGATGTTGCGGCGGGTTGGCGTATCTATGATCGCGGTGGATGAGGCCCATTGTGTCTCGCAATGGGGCCATGATTTTCGCCCGGATTATCTGCGGATTGGCGAGTTGCGCCGGTCATTGAACGTCCCGCTTGCCGCCTTCACCGCGACGGCCGATGAAGAAACCCAAGCGGAAATTATCAATAAGCTGTTTGATGGTCAGGCCCCGGCAAGCTTTTTACATGGGTTTGATCGACCCAATATCCATTTGGCTTTCGCCGCAAAGGATCAACCGCGCAAGCAAATTCTTGCCTTTGCAGCGGCGCGAAAGGGGCAGTCAGGCATTGTCTATTGCGGCACGCGCGCCAAGACAGAAACCCTGGCACAAGCGCTGCGCGAAGCGGGGCATTCGGCCTGTTTTTATCACGGTGGTATGGATGCCGAAGATCGCCGTATTGTCGAAACACGGTTTCAGCAAGAGGATGGTCTCATCGTCGTGGCCACGGTCGCCTTTGGCATGGGGGTGGATAAGCCGGATATTCGTTGGGTGGCCCATGCGGATTTGCCCAAATCCATTGAGTCCTATTACCAAGAAATTGGCCGAGGCGGGCGCGATGGGGCGCCGGCTGAGACTTTGACGCTCTTTGGCGCAGATGACATTCGCCTGCGCCGTGCGCAAATTGATGAAGGGCTGGCCCCTGCGGATCGCAAAATGGCAGATCATGCGCGGCTCAATGCTTTGTTGGGTTTGGCGGAGGCGTTGAGTTGCCGCCGATCTGCATTGCTGACCTATTTTGGCGAAACAGCATCGAACTGCGGCAATTGTGATCTTTGCGATACGCCGCCGGAAGTTTTTGACGGAACAGAACCGGTGCGCATGGCGCTGTCGGCCATTTTGCGCACCGGGGAATGGTTTGGGACAGGTCATTTGATTGATATATTGCGCGGCAATGCCACTGATAAAGTACGGCAACGCGCGCATCATGAATTGCCGACCTTTGGGGTCGGCAAGGCCATCAGCAAGGCGCAATGGCAGGCGATTTTTCGGCAGATGATGGGATTTGATCTTATCCGACCAGACCCAGAGCGCCATGGGGGTCTGCGGTTCACCGAGAACGCGCGGCCCCTGCTGAAGGGGGAGGCTCAAATTCAGTTGCGCAAGGACAGCATCACCGCCGCAGGTCAAGAACGGCGTCCAGTGGTCAAATCTTTGGTGTCAGAGGAAGATGCGCCCCTTTTATCTGCGCTTAAGGCCAAGAGGCGCGCTTTGGCCGAACAACAAAAAGTGCCGGCCTATATCATTTTCAATGATAAAACCCTCATTGAAATGGCAGAGCGCCGCCCGCAGAACTTAGATCAAATGGCTTCAATTGGTGGCGTGGGGGCCAAGAAGCTGGAAAGCTATGGGCAAGCGTTTCTGTCAGTGATTACCGGAGAGCAGACTTCGGTCCACCCGGCGCGGCGCAAAATGGCTGGGCGTCCAGAGGGGGAGCTTTTTGATCAGCTGGTCGCGCGACAATTGCAATTGGCCCGTGGAGCTTTTGATGGAGAAAAACCCTTGAGCTGTTCAATCGCAACGCTGCGTATGATCGCTCAAAGGCGGCCAAGTTCATTAGACCAATTGGCGCAAATATCTGGAATGACGCCGGCCCGAACCGAACGTTTTGGTGCGGCCTTTTTAGAAATCTTGCAGTCTGCCTAGACTGCTCTAGGTTAAGAGTGCAGAGGAGAGAGACACGATGTTGGTTTGTATTTCACCGGCGAAAAAGCTGAATTGGTCAGAGGCGCCGCGCTCAGATGTCACCCAGCCAGATTTTTCTGCCGATGCGTTGAAATTGGCGAAAACGGCGCGGGATCTTTCAGTGCCTCAGTTGCAAAAGCTGATGTCGATCAGTGAAAATCTTGCGCGGCTGAACTACGAGCGCTTTGTGGCCTTTGCGGACAAGCCAGCAGATGAGGCTTTGCGTCCCGCCGCTTTGGCCTTTGCGGGAGACACATACCAAGGCTTGGAGGCGGCGAGCTTCAGCGAGGATGATATGCGGTGGGGACAGGATCATCTGCGCATTCTCTCTGGGCTTTACGGTGTTTTGCGGCCTTTGGATCAAATCCAAGCCTACCGGCTTGAAATGGGCAGCCGTTTGAAAACGGATCGTGGCGGATCTCTCTATGCCTATTGGGGGCAGGAGCTGTCAAAGGCGTTGAACGCACAGGCAGAGGCGACAGGTGCGCAGGCGCTGGTCAACTGTGCCAGCCAAGAATATTTTGGTGCTGTTGATGTCTCGGCGCTACATCTGCCGATCATCACACCGCAATTTCTGGAGCTGAAAGAGGGTCAGGCCAAGATTGTGAGTTTCTATGCCAAGAAAGCCCGCGGTGCCATGGCGCGATTTATTGTCCAGAACCGATTATCAGATCCTGCACAGATCGCAGATTTTGATTTGGGAGGATATGCTTATCAACCTGAGCAATCCACGGCAGAAAAACCGGTCTTCTTGCGTAATTATCCAGCTTAGGCGCCAAATATGGCCTTCGCATGCTGGGTGAGGTAGATTTTTAACCATGGGGTAAAAATCTCTGGCTGCGCAGCAATATCGTCGTTTAGATCTTTTAGAGTTTGCCAGCGATGGTCCATCACCTCCTCGGGATTGGGGCGAATGTCGATTTGTGTGACCTGTAGCGTAAAAATCTCGACCAGCTCATGCTCAATCATACCGCCGCCCACATCAGCGCGATATTCCACCGTGCCGCGGTACACCGGAACTTGGCCCGTCAGCCCCAATTCTTCCTCAAGCCGGCGCTGGGCGCAGTCAAAACCAGATTCGCCCCATTGCTGATGGGTGCAGCACGCATTGGCCCAGAGGCCGGGGGTGTGATATTTGCTCATAGCGCGGCGTTGCAACAGAGTTTCCCCCGCGCGCATGACAAAAACAGACACGGCTTTATGCCGCAATCCGCGCAGATGGGTTTGCAGCTTTTCAACAGGCTGCAATTGACCGTCTATCCATGCGGGAATCATTATGTCCATTCATTCTGCCCTTAGGTGTTGCGCCTTCTATAGGGTGAAATATGCCTCTGCAAAAGCGGTGATCGGGAGGGTTTGTTGCCTATGCTGTTCAAATTTTCTGAATTTCACATCTCGGGGGCGGAAATGTCGCGGGCAAAACAATCAAAACTTGCCTATAGGTGCAGAAATAAGATCCACCGAGCCTATATAACACAGGGAGCAGATCCAGCGGGTTTTGTCATCCGCCCCTGCATCAACTGGACCAGCAGAAAGAATACGCCATGTCGTTTGATCACTTTTTCAAAAATCAGCTTGAGCAGTTGAAACAGGATGGCAACTATCGGTATTTTGCTGATCTTGAACGGAAAACCGGCAAATTCCCTCAGGCCACCAATCATTTTAAGGGCGGCACTCGGGACGTTACGGTTTGGTGTTCCAACGATTACTTGGGCATGGGTCAGCATCCTGCAGTGATTGCCGCGATGCAAGAGGCGGTCGGGCGTTGCGGTACAGGCGCTGGCGGCACGCGCAATATAAGCGGAACCAACCACGACCATTTGCTGCTTGAGGCGGAACTGGCGGATTTGCACGGCAAAGAGGCCGCGCTTTTGTTCACCTCTGGCTATGTGTCCAACTGGACAACACTGGCCACGCTGGGCGCTAAAATCCCCAATGCGGTGATTTTGTCAGACAGCGAAAACCACGCCTCAATGATCGAAGGCATTCGCCATTCCAAAGCCGAAAAAATGATTTGGGCACATAATGATGTGCAAGATCTCGACCGTAAGTTGACCGCCTGTGGAGACCGTCCAAAAATTGTTGCATTTGAAAGCGTCTATTCCATGGATGGGGACATCGCTCCGATTGCTGCGATATTGGATGTGTGTGAAAAACATGGGGCCTTCACCTATCTTGATGAGGTTCATGCGGTTGGCATGTATGGCCCGCGTGGTGGTGGCATCAGTGAGCGTGAAGGCTTGGCGCATCGTATCGACATCATTGAGGGCACATTAGGCAAAGCGTTTGGCTGTGTTGGTGGCTACATCACTGGTTCAGAAGCGATGTGCGATTTCATTCGGTCTTTTGGTTCGGGATTTATTTTCACCACGGCCCTGCCGCCTGCGGTTGCAGCCGCGGCGCGCACCTCGATTGCGCATCTTAAAACCAGCTCTGTTGAGCGGATGGGTCAACGGGCGCAGGTGGCGCGCCTGCGCGCTGGGCTGGATAAAGCTGGGATTCCACATTTGGCCAATGACAGCCATATCGTGCCGGTGATGATCAAAGATGCCGTGAAAACCAAAATGCTGGCCGATTACTTGATGGATAGCTTTGGCATCTATGTTCAGCCCATTAATTACCCCACCGTTCCAAAAGGCACGGAGCGTCTGCGGTTTACGCCCTCGCCTTTGCACAGTGATGCAGATGTGGATCACTTAGTCGCGGCCTTATCTGAGCTATGGAAACAATGCGCTGTGTCCCATGTGGCCGCGTAACGCGCAGTTTTGATGGGTGTGAGATTTTAGGGGAATGATATGAACAGATTTGTTTTTGTAGTCTTAGTCGCAGGGGCTCTGGCCTCCGGAGCTTGGGCGGATGGTCACAGCGCCTCTGGTGATGCCTCCGCAGGCGAAGTGGCGTTTACTAAGCAATGTGTTGCCTGTCATGTGGTTGTGACGGATGCCGGCGAAAAGCTGGCGGGGCGCAACAGCAAATCTGGCCCAAACCTGTATAATATCGCCGGTGCAACAGCAGGTGCCGTGCCGGGTTATCGATACGGAAAATCTTTGGCAAAGGCCGGCGCAGAGTTGGGTTTGATTTGGACAGAAGAGACGTTTTCGGCCTATGTCCAAGATCCGATGGATTTCTTAAAGGTGTTTCTCGACGATAAAGGCGCCCGGGCGAAAATGAGCTTTAAAGTGCGGAAGGAAGAAGACGCGCGCAATATTTACGCTTATTTGTATAGTATCGGCAGCAAGTAGGCGGTCGATGTTTTGAGGTTTGAGGGGCGCCGCAGTGCTCAGGGGCGCCCCGAGTTGGTTCTAAATCCGCCCAATCGCCACGGCGATCCCTTGGCCGCCGCCGATGCACATGGTGGCGAGGCCCTTTGAGCCGCCGCTGCGTTCCAATTCGGCCATGAGCTTCACCATGATGATTGCGCCCGTCGCCCCCACCGGATGACCCAGAGCAATTGCACCGCCATTTGGGTTGACCCGTGCAGGGTCTAAGCCAAGGCCGCGATTAACCGCGACAGCCTGTGCCGCGAAGGCCTCATTGCTCTCAACACTGTCAAAATCATCGATGGTCAATCCGGTTTTCGCCATCAGGTTTTCCACCGCAGGCACGGGTCCAATGCCCATCACTTGGGGCCGCACGCCGGCGTGACCATAGCCGAGCAGGCGGAATTTTGGAGTGAGGCCGGCACGTTCGGCTGCGTCAGCGCGCGCCAAGACAATTGCGGCTGCTCCGTCATTTATGCCCGAGGCATTGCCAGCAGTGACGGTTCCCTCCTTTTGGAAAACCGTCCGAAGTCCGGCCAAAACCTCAGCGCTGGTGGCTTTGGGATGTTCATCGGTGATAAAATCCACCATATCGCGTTTGACTTTGATCGGCACGGGGGTGATTTGATCGACAAAGCGCCCGTCTGCAATCGCAGCTGCGGCGCGGTTCTGGCTTTCCAAGGCAAAGGCATCTTGATCGGCGCGGGTGATGGCATGTTCTTTTGCAACATTCTCGGCGGTGATGCCCATATGGCCTGTGCCAAAGGGGCAGTGCAATGCGCCAAGCATCATGTCGAGTGTTTTGACATCCCCCATCTTTTGGCCCCAGCGCTGTGCCTGCATGATATAGGGTGCGCGGCTCATATTCTCTGCGCCGCCAGCCAGTCCAAAATCTGCATCGCCAAGCATCAAGGATTGCGCCACAGAGACGATGGCCTGCAGACCTGATCCGCAAAGGCGATTGACGTTCATGGCCGGCGTTCTGTCAGAGATACCCGCCTCTATGGCGGCGACTCGGGACAGATACATATCGCGCGGTTCGGTGTTGATGACATGACCAAAGGCGACATGGCCGATTTGCTCGGCCGCAACCTCTGCGCGGGTGAGCGCGGCTTTGGCGGCGATTGCCCCCAGATCAATTGGGCTGACACCCGCGAGGCTGCCGCCAAAAGTGCCAATAGCTGTGCGTGCGCCGCCAAGAATTACGATATCTGTCATTTTGTCCTCCATTTCATCCAGTCTAAAGTAAATTTGGTGAAAGTAGAGAGGCTTTTTTGGACGTGCCGCCGCGTAAAGAGCTTTGATTCCTTGGCTCGGAGCATAGGAATTGCAAATGAGAACAAAATGTGAACAAATGAGACTCTGCTGCTGAGTCTGATCTTATGTTTTGTTCTGATGTCCTTCCTTTTCCACATCGCCGCCTGGCTTGGGCGGAGCTGCAAGCCTGTTCGAATTTCACCTTTTTGACCGGAGGCTCGCACCCGGAGGAATATATGGATCGTGCGGCGCTCTTGGGGTTATCGGCGGTGGCTATCGCAGATGTGAATTCTGTGGCGGGCATCGTGCGGGCACATACTCGAGCGCGGGAGATTGCTCGGCAGGTGGCTGAGCGGCAAGAGTTTGATCGCACCATTGGGTTGATTGGCCCGCCTGCGCCGCCAGGCTTCCGTCGCAGCGCTTCGGCGCATATTTACAACACACCACGTTTGCTGCCGGCGGCTAAGATTGTCCTAGGGGAGGGTCTGTCCGCAACGCTCTTGCCCAAAACGCGGGTCGGCTGGGGCCAGCTGTGCCGTTTGATTTCTCGTGGGCGTTTGCGGGCGGATAAAGGGGGCTGCGATTTGGAATTTGACGATTTGTTGGAATTTGGCAGTGATCAGCTGATTTTGCTGCACGCGCCACCTACCTCAAAGGTGCAGCCCGGCGCGCCCTCATGGCGGCCATATCTTCGGAGGTTGACGCGCCGCTTTTCTGAAGATGTGATGCTGCTCTTATACCCTTGTTATGATGGGCAAGATGAGGTGCATTTTGCCCGCATCGCGGCACTGGCGCGGCGATATTCCTTACCACTGCTGGCCTCCGCCGCCCCTATCATGCACCACGGCGCGCGGCGCCGCTTGACCGATACGCTCACCGCCATTCGTCTTGGGGTGCGGGTGGATGCTTTGGGTCGGTCGGCGCAGGCCAATGCGGAGCAACGTCTGCGCTCTCCTGAGGAAGCGGCCATCCTGTTTCAAGCCTATCCGGAGGCATTGCACAAGACGGCAGAGGTCATAGAGCAACTTACATTTTCCTTGGATGATTTGCGGTATGAGTATCCTTCGGAATTAAGCGCAGGAGAAAATCCAAGTGATCGGCTGCGCCGCCTGGCCTATGAGGGGCTCGCGTGGCGCTATCCAAATGGCGCCACTGCGCGGGTGAAAAAGATCATCGAGCATGAGTTGCAGCTGATCGCCAAGCTCAATTATGAACCTTATTTCTTGACTGTACATGACATAGTCGCCTTTGCCCGCAGTCGGGGCATTTTGTGTCAAGGGCGTGGATCGGCGGCCAATTCGGTTGTGTGCTATTGCTTAGGTGTCACCTCGGTCAGCCCGGAGATTGGGACGATGGTGTTTGAACGTTTTGTCTCAGAGGCGCGCAATGAGCCACCCGATATCGACGTAGATTTTGAGCATGAGCGCCGCGAAGAGGTGATCCAACATATTTATGAGCGCTATGGTCGTCATCGCGCAGGCCTTTGCGCTACGGTGGTGCATTACCGGGGCAAGCGGGCGATCCGTGAGGTGGGGCGCGCTATGGGCCTATCGGAAGATACCATCGGCGCCTTATCTTCTCAGCTCTGGGGGTTTTTCTCCACCAAAGGCTTGGAGGCGGAGCGTATGGCCGAGATCGGTCTGGATGCCAGCGATCCGCGTTTGCGCCAAACGATGGCTTTGATCTATGAGGTGATTGGCTTCCCACGGCATTTGTCTCAACATGTCGGGGGTTTTATCATCACAGATGGCCGGCTGGATGAATTGGTGCCGATTGAGAACGCCACTATGGAAGGGCGGACGGTCATTTGCTGGGACAAAGATGATATCGACAGTCTGGGCATCTTAAAGGTGGATATTCTCGCCTTGGGCATGCTGACCTGCATCCGTAAGGCCTTTGATTTGATTTCGGCGCATTACGGTGTGGAGTATACATTGGCCACCCTGCCCCCTGAGGATCCAGCGGTCTATGACATGCTATGCCGGGCGGACAGTCTGGGCGTGTTTCAAGTGGAAAGCCGGGCGCAGATGAATTTCTTACCGCGCATGCGCCCGCGCTGTTTTTATGATCTTGTTATAGAGGTGGCGATCATTCGTCCGGGCCCTATTCAAGGAGACATGGTGCATCCCTATATTCGCCGCCGCAATGGGGAGGAACCGGTGAGCTTTCCCTCCGATGCTTTGGGCGCGGTTTTGGGCAAAACTCTCGGCGTACCTTTATTTCAAGAACAGGCCATGCAAATTGCAATCGTGGGAGCGGGCTTCACGCCAGAGCAGGCCGATCGTCTGCGGCGATCTTTGGCGACGTTTAAAAAGCATGGCAATGTCAGTGAGTTTAAAACACTTTTCATGAATGGCATGCAGCGCAATGGCTATGACGAGGATTTTGCTGCGCGCTGTTTTTCGCAAATTGAAGGCTTCGGCGCCTATGGGTTTCCTGAAAGCCATGCCGCCAGTTTTGCGCTTTTGGTCTATGCGTCCAGTTGGCTTAAATATCATCATCCGGGACTCTTTGCCTGTGCTTTGTTGAATGCGCAGCCCATGGGGTTTTATGCGCCGGCACAGATTGTCCGTGATGCCCGCGCCCATGGGGTGCAGCTGCGCCCCATTTGCGTCAATACCAGCTATTGGGACAATGTGATGGAGCCCGATGGCACTGGCGGTTTGGCCCTGCGGCTTGGGTTTCGCCAAATTCAAGCGATGCGTGAGGAAGATGTTGCATGGCTGACGGCAGCGCGCGGCAATGGGTATCAGGACGTGGAATCGGTTTGGCGTAAAGCTGGTGTGAGTCCAAAAATGATCCAGGCCTTGGCGGAAGCGGACGCGTTTCACAGCCTTGGGTTGTCGCGCCGCGAGGCGCTTTGGGCCGCCAAGGCCCTCACCGCAAAACGCCCTTTACCGCTCTTTGCGCAAGACCTTGAAGGGGAAAATATTGCAGAGGATCCAGCCTACCTGCCGCAGATGACAGAGGGGGAGGAGGTGGTGGAAGATTATGTTTCTATGCGCCTGACTCTGCGCGCGCATCCCGTGGCCTTAATTCGCCACCGCCTGACGCCTGGCATGGGGCAAAGTCCGGCGCTACCGACCGTCTTAGGTGCGTCGGAAGATCAAAAGCCAGATCTGATTGTGAAGCACAGTCCCGCCCATCCAGACACTAATCTCCGGTTAGTCAGATAGTTATCTGAAATAGAAAATATGTGTTGCGGGTGCGGTTCGATGGATTTACCTTCCCTGCAACAGGATCATTTTTGATCTTAAGGCATTTGATAATTTATTTTAACGAACGATATATTGGAGTGCCTTATATGAGTACTAAACATTGGTTCTTATTGCAATATAAACCAAATTCTCATCGCCTAGCTTTGCCCAATCTACATCGTCAAGGGTTTGAGACTTTTCTGCCGGTGCAAGATGTCACCCAGCGGTATTCAACAAAATTTGTTCAGCAGACGCGCCCTCTTTTTCCTGGCTATATGTTTGTGTCTTTTGCCCTGGACACCGCGCCATGGCGTAAGATTAATTCAACTGTCGGTGTCGCGCGGTTGGTCAGCTTCGATGGCCAGCCCAAGGCCCTGCCGCCCGATCTTATCGCCGGGCTCATGGCGCGTTGTGACATTCAGGGCAGGATCTTGCCGCCCGATCAGTTTGCACCGGGCGATCAGCTCCAAGTTAAGAGTGGACCTTTCGCAGATTACATCGCTACCATTGAAAAGATTGATGCCGAAAACCGCATTTGGCTGCTGATGGAGTTTATGGGGCAAAAAACCCGGATGGCGGTCCAGCCGGGGCAAGTGCAGTTAACAAAATAAGATCGCCTTGCTAGGCTGATTGCAGGCGCTTGAGCAGCGATAGGCCCGCAAACCCATCTACGGGCAGATGCTGTGCGGCTTGGTAGGCCTCAATGGCAATTTCCGTATTTGGTCCGGCAAAACCATCTGCGCCGATGGTATCAAATCCCAATGCCGTCAAGCGGGATTGGATGAATTTCATCTCAGCTTGTGTGAGGCCGCGGGCATCGCCGCCGGGCGGAAAGCGCAGCGCCGGCGCGCCCTGAAGGCGGTCTGATAAATGCCCGAGCGCAATCGCGTAGCTTTGTGCATTGTTATAGCCCAAAAGGGCATTGAAATTCTCTGAAACCACAAAAGCAAGACTGTTAACCCCGCCGGGCAAAATGAGCTTGGACTTATAGCAGCGCGGATCGTCGCTCATAAAGCGCAGACCCTGGCGCGTCCATGCCTCTCGGGAGCGTGGCGGCAGATGGCGCAGCATGTGCAAATCCGCTGGCTCTGGCAGCTGGACCACCGTACCCCAGGGCACATCTGCCTTCCAGCCGTGGCAGACGAGGAAATGCGCCGTTGAGACCAGCGCATCTGCGGGATCCTCGGCCCAAATATCTGGTCGGCCATTTCTGGCAGAAACGGCGAAATCAATGTAAGATTTGGGCATGAATTGCGTGTGGCCCATGGCTCCGGCCCAACTGCCCAGCATTTGATCAGGCGATTTTATGCCCCGGGTGACAATTTCGAAGGCGGCCAAAAGCTGTGCTTCGAACATGGCGGCACGGCGGCCTTGTGCTGCCAAAGTTGCCAAGGCTGAAATGACGGGCACATCTCCGCGAATGCTGCCGTAATTGCTTTCTAATCCCCAAATTGCGGCAACTACATGGCGATCTACCTGATAGTCTGCCTCAATTTGGTCAAAAACCTCTACATGTTTTTGCAAAGCGGCTTGGCCCTCAGCAATGCGCCCCGGGCTGACGGTCAATTCGATATAGTGTTGCAGGGTTTTGCGGGCCTCGGGTTGGCTCATGTCGGCCTGCGCGCTGTTCTGCGTCGCGGTCAAATAGGGCGAAACCTCAGACAATAGTGCAGGTGAAACACCATAAGCTGCGGCGCGACTCAAAAAGTCAGATTTCCAGCTTTCAAACGTCATTGCCGTTTTCTGGTAACCTTTCTGGATTTGCCCTTCTTGGGCCCCCGCCGGTTGCTTGCCGATGCATTTTTGCGTTGTCGCGGCCGTGTTTGCAACTTTGATTCTTCAAGCTCCAATAATTCGAGCAAGATGCCCCCTGTGGTTGGCGTGGTTTCTGACAGTCGCACAACCACAGATTGACCAAGGCTGATGACCGTGCCGCTGTCCGTACCGCGCAGGGTTTGACTGTCCGCATCATGTTCGAAATATTCCCGCCCCAAGGAGCGAATAGGCACCAATCCATCTGCACCGGTCTCATCAAGTTTCACAAATATGCCAAACCGCGCGATGCCTGAAATGCGCCCGCTGAATTCATTTCCCACGCGTTCTGACATGTAGCTGGCAAGATAGCGGTCTGTCGTGTCGCGCTCTGCCAACATCGAGCGCCGCTCTGTTTCGCTGATATGTTTGGCAGTCTCGTCTAGCATTTCGATATCCTGCGGTGACAGGCCATCTGACGCCCACCCATGGGCTGAAACCAAGGCACGGTGCAGCAAAAGATCCGCATAGCGCCGTATGGGCGATGTGAAATGTGCATAATTCTGAAGCGCCAATCCGAAGTGCGACATGTTTTGTGTACTATAGTAAGCTTGAGTCATGGAACGTAATGTTGAAAGATTGATTAATTCTGCTTCATCTTTTCCGGCGGCAGCCTTTAATAATTGATTAAGATGCCGCGTTTGCAATAGCTGACCCTTTGCCAGGACCAGCCCCACAGATTTTGCAGTTTCGCGCAGAGAGTCTAATTTTTCGGGGCTTGGTTCCTCGTGAACACGGAACAAGAGCGGCTGTTTCTTGGCGATCAAAGTTTCTGCCGCGGCCACATTCGCCAGCACCATACATTCCTCGATCAAACGGTGGGCGTCTAAGCGTTCTGAGAAATTAACCGAAGCAACCTTGCCGCTGTCTGATAGGGAAATTTTGCGTTCCGGCAGGTCCAGTTCCAAGGGTTGCCGGGCTTCGCGCGCCTGTTTCAGGGCGGCATAGGCCGCAAATAGGGGGGTGAGCACAGTGTCAACCAAAGGTGCGGCGCGTTCGGAGGGATCTCCATCCACGGCGGCTTGGGCCTCTTCATAGGAGAGCGAGGCCGGCGAACGCATCAGCCCCCGCACAAACCGATGTGACAGTTTTTCGCCTGTTGAAGAGAGCTTCATTTCGACCGCGATGCAGGGCCTTTTGACCCCTTCATGCAGCGAGCAAAGATCGCCAGATAGGCGATCAGGCAACATGGGGACAACGCGGTCTGGGAAGTAGGTTGAATTTCCGCGCTTGCGTGCCTCGGCGTCCAAAGCCGATCCGGCTGTTACATAATGGGCGACATCGGCGATGGCGACCCAAAGCAGAAAGCCTCCAGGGTTCTTAGGATCTTCATCCAGAAGAGCGCAGCAGGCATCATCATGGTCTCGCGCATCGGCCGGGTCGATGGTGATCAAAGGTAAATCTGTAAGATCAACGCGGCCTTTTGATGTCGCGGGTTTGGCCGCGTCTGCTTGCGCCATAACCGCATCGGGAAAGGCATCGGGAATTCCATGTTGATGAATGGCAATCAGCGATATCGCTTTGGGGGCGGAAGGATCTCCCAACCGCTCCACCACGCGCGCGCGAGGCAGGCCCAGGCGGCCCCTTGGACCGGACTGTTCGGCTTCGACCAATTCTCCGTCTTTGGCCTCACCCGTTGCATCCGCAGCAACAAGCCATTCTTTGCCTTCTCCCTTATCAATCGACACAATGCGCCCACCCTCCGCTGTGAGGCGGAAAATACCTAAGAGGCGTTTGGGATTGGTTCCAATCGCACGAATCATTTGACCCGTATATTGATAGCCGTCCTCATCGGGTGTGGGGGTAAGCCGTGCCAAAAGGCGATCACCCTGTGCTAAAGCCGGCTCTCCTTGACGGCTGCGCATGAGTATCTTGGGCAAATGGCCCGTGCCTTCCCATTCCAGCGGCACGGCGAACATATCGCCTTGTGAGTCCGGACCCAGCATTTGCAGAACGGAAACAGGGGGTAAGCTATTGGGATCATTGAGCCGCCGCCGCCGTTGCATGAGGTGGCCCTCGGCCTCTAACTCTTTCAGCATCTGTTTGAGATCAATGCGCGCAGCACCTTTTATGCCAAAAGCTTTGGCAATATCTCGTTTCGAGGATTTTTCTGGGTGCGCGCGGATCCATTCGAGAATCTCCGCCTGTGAAGGAATTTTAGCCATGATAGCCCGATATCACGCGGATGCGACATTCTAAACCCTTGGGTTGTGTTCGGGAGTGTTTTAGTCGGTGGAGATAAAGTGGAGATAAGATATGAAATACTTGTTAGCGGCCCTTGTTTTGATCTGCGGATCGGTTTCCGCGCAGAGTTATCAAACAGGTGATTTGACGATCACCGGTGCCTTTTCATATCCGACCACCGGCCGCAGCGGCGCAGGATATTTCACCTTGACCAACGAAGGTGCAGAGGATGCGCTTGTGGGCGCCCAAGCAGATTACCCAAAGGTTATGCTCCACAAGTCCATGATGAAAGATGGGGTCATGACGATGGAGCACCAAATGCGCGTGGTGGTTCCGACGCAGGGCCAAGTCGACTTCGCACCGGGCGGCTATCATGTCATGTTTATGGGGCTTAAAGACGGCTGGAACCTTGGCGACGACATCAAGGCCACTTTGATTTTTGAGAAGTCTGGCAGCCTAGATGTGATTTTTAAAGTGATCGAGCGTCCGTAATACCGCCCTTATTTACCGATCTCGCCCTGATTGGCGCCGATCTGGCCGCGGTGCAACAACAGGTGATCCAAAAGCACGCAGGCCATCATTGCCTCGCCAACAGGTACTGCTCTAATCCCGACACAGGGATCATGGCGGCCCTTGGTGATAATTTCTGTGTTCTCGCCAGATTTTGTGATTGTTTTTCGAGCCGTCAGGATGGAGGACGTGGGCTTTACAGCGAAACGCACCACCACGTCTTGACCCGTGCTAATTCCGCCCAAGACCCCACCTGCATGGTTCGAGCTGTAAATTGGCCCGTCCGGCCCCATTGAAATTTCATCTGCATTGGCTTCACCGGTGAGTTCCGCTGCGGCCATTCCATCGCCAATTTCCACTGCTTTGACAGCGTTGATGCTCATCATAGCTGCGGCCAAATCTGTGTCGAGCTTGGCGTAAATTGGCGCGCCGAGGCCGGCGGGAACTCCTGAGGCGATGACCTCGATAACGGCGCCGACGGAACTGCCCGATTTGCGCAGATCGTCGAGATAGGTGGCCCAATCTCGAGCGGCCTGTGGATCGGGAGTCCAGAAGGGATTTTGTTCAATCTGCGACAAGTCACACAATTCACGATTGATCTTATGGGGTCCCATCTGACACATGAATCCGGTAATTTTAAGCGACGGCGCGAGCATTTTGATGGCTTCGCGTGCCAATCCACCTGCCGCCACCCGTGCCGCGGTTTCACGTGCGGAACTGCGCCCACCGCCGCGGTAATCACGAATACCGTATTTCTGCCAATAGGTGATATCGGCATGACCTGGGCGAAACTTATCCATGATATCGCTGTAGTCTTTGGACCTCTGATCGGTGTTCTCGATCATCAGCTGCACGGGCGTGCCGGTGGTTTTGCCTTCAAATACGCCGGACAGAATTTTTACCTGATCGGCTTCTCGTCGCTGCGTTGTGTATTTATTTTGTCCTGGTTTGCGCTTGTCGAGCCACTGCTGAATCATAGCTTCGTTGATCGTAACGCCCGGAGGGCAGCCATCCACCGTCGCACCAAGGGCTGGGCCATGGCTTTCACCCCAGGTCGTGACACGAAACAAATGTCCAAAACTGTTTAAGCTCATGGTGCATCTCCTTTGACCTTGCAATATCGCTGCCGGCGTGGTGGAGCAAGGCCTATAGCGCGGGTCATCGGCTGACCAGGCGCGATGACGCGGCGATAATGAGAGCAAATCGGGCGCATTTTCGGCGATATGGGACAATTGAGCAACTCAATATGGCTAAAAAATAATTGATTTCTACCCTGGATTGAGGGTGTATAAATATATTTTCTATCAATCAACCGGTTAACGTTTTGTTAAGGTGCTTTATATAAGCGGGAAGTTAAATATTTACCCGCTAAACAAGAAAAATTCTGCCGGTGCGCGAGATATATGTCGAAAATTTGCAACACTATGCGCCATCTTTGGGTGTGATGACCTTCCGCAAATGATTAAAATGCGTAGTCAATTCGACAGGAACATAGGG
The DNA here is from genome assembly GCA_016780825.1 of Planktomarina sp. Taxonomy (GTDB): domain Bacteria; phylum Pseudomonadota; class Alphaproteobacteria; order Rhodobacterales; family Rhodobacteraceae; genus Planktomarina. Next base: position 43,492 of record JADHLF010000009.1, read on the forward strand.
TGTGGACGCAGAAAATGTAGCGAGTAAACGTTTGGAATTATAAAAATTAGTTTAAAATACTCCATTACCTTTTTGTGACGTTAAGAAATTTTACAACAGGTTGTGGTTTGGTTGTTTCCAAATGACACAACCGTAACATTGGATGAGAGAGAATTATAATGAATAAATTTTTGAGCTTGAGCTTATTGGGAGCAACACTGGCGCTTGTTTCAGGCTGCACAACGGCATCGTTCGAAACTGAGCCGGTGACCTTGAAAACCGACAAGGGTGACGTTGTCTGCCAGCTTTACAGCCGCAACATCGTTATGTTTGACCATGTAATTTCCATGCCGCATGCAATGCACGTCGATGAGGCAAATGCGCTATGCCGCGCAGAGGGTGAACGGCAAAGGAATAAGAAATAGGCTAAAACTCTCCAGCTGACGTGAATGTTCCTCGACAGCCTATCGCTGTCGCGGGCTTTTGCGTTGGCGGGGATTGTAAAATCCTTTCGTCAAGACTATCCAGTAGCTACCTCGGGGCGCCCTTATGGGCTGAGATGCGAAAGCGAACCCGTAGAACCTGAACCGGCTAGCACCGGCGGAGGGAAGGTTTGGACATCTCCAATCCCTGACCCCGTTCGGCGATATGGAGATTAAAATGAAATTGACTTCCCTTTTCTCAGGACTGTTTTTAGCAAGCGCGGCTGTTGCCGAAACGCCTGTGTTGACGGTCTATACCTATGACAGCTTTATATCAGATTGGGGTCCTGGCCCTATGGTTGAAACTGCTTTTGAGGCCACATGTGGCTGCGATTTACAAATGATCGGCGCGGGCGATGGGGCGGCGTTGTTATCGCGCCTTAGGCTCGAAGGCACCCGCACCGAGGCTGATATCGTTTTGGGCTTGGATACCAATCTCACAGCCGCAGCAGCAGAGACCGGATTGTTTTCCCCGATGTTACTATCTGCAAACTATGCGGTGCCGGGGGGGTGGAGCGATCGCTACTTTGCGCCCTTCGACTGGGGGTATTTTGCTTTTGTTCACAATACCCAGCTGACGGCTCCAACAAATTTTCGCAGCTTGGCCGCGAGCGATTTGAAAATTGTGATCCAAGACCCACGGTCGTCCACACCGGGTCTCGGGCTCCTGCTTTGGATCAAGGCGGCTTATGGCGAAGAGGCCGGGGATATCTGGGCTGATCTTTCAGATAATATTGTGACAGTAACAGCGGGTTGGTCTGAAGCCTATGGCATGTTCTTGGAAGGGGAGGCGGATTTGGTGCTCTCCTATACCACGTCGCCAGCCTATCATTTGATTGCCGAGGAAGACTCCTCCAAAACCTTCGCTTTGTTTGACGAAGGCCACTATATGCAAATTGAAGTGGCTGGAAAATTGGCGACGACAGATCAAAATGCTCTGGCCGATCAATTCTTGCAATTCATGCTTTCTGATGAATTTCAAAGCATCATCCCCACCACAAATTGGATGTTCCCAGCAGTCACGCCTAAAATGGGGTTGCCCGATGGCTTTCCGCAGGCATTGAGCGCCGAACAGTCTTTGATTCTTTCACCCCAGGAGGCCGCGGCACAGCGCAGCGCGGCCTTTGAGGAATGGCAGAACGCTCTGGCACGATAATGTTACGCATTGTTCTTGGCGGGGTGGTGTTGATTGCCCTGCTTATCTTTTCTCTTGGCACAGCCTTGGTTGTTGGCCTGCACGGGCGCGGGCTTGCCGTATTGAACGGCGCAGATTGGTCGGCCGTAAAATTCACCCTATGGCAAGCGAGCCTCTCGGCATTTCTGAGCATAGCCATGGCGATCCCAGTGGCGCGGGCCTTGGCCAGGCAAGTTTTCCCCGGCCGCCAAGCTTTGATCACCCTCCTAGGCGCGCCCTTCATTTTGCCGGTGATTGTTGGTGTCCTAGGGCTTTTGGCCGTTTTTGGCCGAGCCGGATGGATCAGCGCTGCATTGCAGTGGGCTGGATTTGCCAAACTATCCATCTATGGCGCGCCGGGCGTGATCCTCGCCCATGTCTTCTTTAATTTGCCTTTGGTGACGCGGCTCTTGCTGCAAGCTTGGGCGGCGATTCCGGCAGAGCGATTTCGAGTGGCTGAGAGTCTGGGCGCCGCGCCATGGGCCTATTTTCGATTGATCGAATGGCCGATGCTGCGTGCTACGGTTCCTGGGGCTTTCCTGCTTGTGTTCTTGCTATGCCTCACCAGCTTCGTTGTAGCATTGGCGGTCGGGGGTGGCCCAAGGGGTACAACGATCGAGCTGGCGATTTATCAGGCCTTTCGCTTGGATTTTGATTTAGGAAAGGCGGCCAGTCTTGCTCTTGTCCAATTTACCATTTGCGGCGTTGTATCACTTCTCGCGTTTCTCGTACCGTTGCCGCAAACCGATGGGCTTGGGCTTGATCGCGTTGTGCAGCGCTTGGATGGGCCGCAGCATAGGTTAGCGGACGGGCTATGGATTTCCGCCGCCGGGGCATTTTTGGTGCTGCCGCTTGGTGCTGTTCTTATGCGTGGGCTGCGCCATATGCTTGAATTGCCACCGCAGATTCTTGCGGCCAGCGTGACATCTTTGACCATTGCCTTTGCATCAACCGCCCTGTGTCTTGCAATGGCGCTGTCGCTCTCTTTGGCCTTTGCGCGTCGGGGATCACTGGCGCGCAGTTTGGCGGAGGCCTCGGGTATTTTGGGGCTGGCCAGCAGCCCGTTGGTGGTGGGAACCGGGCTATTTGTGTTGATTTTTCCTTATGCGCAACCCATGGCCTTTGCCCTACCGATCACAGCTTCGGTCAATGCAATGATGGCTTTGCCCTTTGCTTTGCGTGTCTTGATGCCAGCGGTGCAAGAGGCCTATGGCGATTACCTTCATTTGCGTCTGAGCCTAGGAATGGGGCGCTGGATCTGGATGACACGGATCCTAGGGCCGCGGCTGCGTCGCCCGATTGGTTTTTCGGCCGGCCTCGCTGCGGCACTTTCGATGGGGGATCTTGGCGTGATCGCGATTTTTGCAGATCCAGATCTGCAAACTCTCCCGCTGATGCTTTACCGCTTAATGGGTGCTTATCGTATGGACCAAGCCGCCGCGACAGCGGTGGTCCTGGTGGTGCAGAGTTTGCTATTGTTTTGGATGTTTGATCGTGGAGGGCGCGGGCATGCTGCATTTGGATAGGCTATGTTATCAGCAGGATGGATTCTCTCTCGCGGCGGATCTAAAAATTGCAGCCGGTGATCTTGTGGCGGTGATTGGTCCCTCTGGTGGGGGGAAGTCAACTTTACTTAACGGCATTGCAGGGTTTCTTGTCCCCAGAGCCGGACAGGTGCTTTGGGCTGGCCAGCCCATGCCCGATCATCCCGGTGAACGGCCACTGAGTATATTGTTTCAAGATCATAATCTTTTTCCTCATCTCACCTTGCTGGACAATGTGGCAATTGGTCTGCGGCCAGACATGCGCCTATCGGCCTCTCAGAAGGCACAGGCTGTGGCCGCGCTGGATCAGGTTGGACTGGGAGACAAGGCGATGTCCTATCCGCGTGACCTCTCGGGCGGTCAGCAAGGTCGCGCGGGTTTGGCGCGGGTCTTGTTGCGCCAACGTCCACTGTTGCTGCTGGATGAGCCTTTTGCGGCTCTGGGTCCGGCGCTGAAGGATGAAATGCTTGAACTCACGCGGCAGATTGTTCAGGAGGCCGGCATCACCGCATTGATGGTCACCCATGATCCGCAAGATGCATTGAGCTTTGCGCAGTATGCCATTCTGGTTGCTGAGGGTCAGGCTCAGGCGCCTGTGCCAATCGGGCCCCTATTCGATGAGCCCCCATTGGCTTTGCAGACATATTTGGGGCGGCGCGCACCTTGAGCCATAAAAAAACGCGCCCCCGAGGAGGCGCGTTTTGCTGTGTCAAAAGACTTAGTCTTTTCTATATTTTATCGGACGCCAGAGCGCCTTATTGGCCAGATAGAGCAGTAGGGTCAAAAAGCCCAAAATCAAAACTCCAACCATGCCGGCACGTTTCCGGTCATTGAGTTTTGGTTCTGCGGTCCACATCAAGAAGGCCGAAATGTCTTCGGAGAGATGCTGAAGATCGTTCTTGTGGCCGTCTTCAAATTCAACCAGCTCATCTTCCAAAGGTGGCGCCATGGAAATCCAGCCGCCAGGGTAGGCGGTGTTCTCATAGAGCGTCACGCCCGCGGAGGTTTTTTCATTGCCGGTGTAGCCGGTGAGCAAAGACAGAATATATTCCGCGCCGCCCATGCCTTTAACCAGTTGGTTGATGCCTGTGCCAGCCGGTCCATGAAAACCCGCGCGCGCTTTGGCCATCAAAGACAGATCTGGCGCATTGGCATTGCCGCCCTTGGGGAAGTGATCCGCTGGAACCGCTGCGCGGTAATCGCCTTCGCCATCATTCAGATCTTGATCCCAAACTTCGATGAAGTCAGAGGCGTAGGCGCGTACTTCTTCCTTGCTGAGATGCGGCCCGCCTTCATCGCTCAGGGAGCGAATGGGAACGAACTTCATGCCGTGGCAAGAGGAGCAAACTTCCGTGTAGATTTTCAATCCACGCCGCAACTGTTCTTGATCATAGGAGCCAAACGGACCTTCAAAAGAGAAAGCGTGGTCATAAACATAGCCTTCACTTCCAGCAGCCTGCGCCCCGCCAGTGGCGAGAAGCAAAGCCAGTGTCAGACCTGTTGTGAGTTTCTTGAACATATTTCGTTCCCTTCTCACTCTGCTGGGTGGGCAGCATCCGCTGCACCCGCTGCGCCGTGTTTGGCATTAAAGTCATCTTCGATTGTTGCAGGTGGTGTTGAGGGTTTCTCAAGCACGCCCAGCAAGGGCAAGATAACCAGGAAGTAGGCAAACCAATAGGTCGCGCCAATCAAAGAGAAAGAGGCATAGGGTTCTTCCGCAGGACGCGCACCGAGCCACATCAAGAAGATGAAGTCTGCAACCAAGATGCCAAACCACCATTTGAACATGGGGCGATACCGGCCAGAACGCACGCTTGACGTGTCGAGCCATGGCGCAAGGGCCATAACCGCAATCGCACCGAACATGGCCAGAACACCGAAGAATTTCGCGTCAATGATTCCGCCTGTCAGAAAGCTTGCGATCTGAACAACCCATACTTCGGATGTAAAGGCGCGCAAAATGGCGTAGAATGGAAGGTAGTACCATTCAGGCACGATATGCGCCGGTGTCACCAATGCGTTGGCTTCGATATAGTTGTCAGGGTGGCCAAGATAGTTTGGCATGAAGCCAACGATTGCCATGAAAACGGTCATGATGAGGCCCAGGGCAAAGAGATCCTTCACCACGAAATAGGGCCAAAATGGGACCGTGTCTTTCGCCGCTTCGGCCTTCGAACCCCGGCGCACTTCAACCCCGGTTGGGTTGTTGTTGCCTGTGGTATGGAAAGCCCAGATGTGCACAATTACAAGCCCTGCAATTAAAAACGGCAGGAGGTAGTGCAAACTGAAGAAGCGGTTCAAAGCCGGTTGACCTACGGCGCTGGCGCCCAAGAGCCAGGTTTGTAGAGGCTCACCAATGAAGGGAATCGCACCAAACAGGCCTGTGATCACGGCTGTGCCATGGAAGGACATTTGCCCCCAAGGCAACACATATCCTAAAAACCCGGTCGCCATCATCAACAGATAGATCAGCATACCAATGATCCATGTGATTTCACGCGGGGCTTTATAGCTGCCGTAGTACAGTCCACGGAACATATGGGCATAAACAGCAATAAAGAACAAAGACGCGCCATTCATGTGGAAATAGCGAATCATATGGCCGCCATTTACGTCGCGCATGATGTGCTCAATCGAGGCGAAGGCCAGATCGACATGCGGGGTGTAATGCATCACCAGAACAACGCCTGTGACAATTTGCATGGCCAGACAGAAGGTTAAAACAATGCCCCAAATCCACATCCAGTTCAGGTTCTTTGGAGTGGGGATCATCAATGTGTCATATAGCAGACCAATGATTGGCAGACGCGAATTGATCGCTTGTGTCGCCTTGGACTTTGGTTCGTAATGATCGTGTGGAATACCGCCCATTATGCGTTCTCCTTGCCGATAACCAGTTCCGTTTCGCCGTCGAAACGGGCCACTGGCACCAAGAGGTTTTCTGGGGCTGGACCTTTGCGAATTCGGCCAGCTGTATCGTAATGTGATCCGTGACAGGGGCAGAACCAACCGCCAAATTCACCAGCGCCATCGCCCAAGGGCACGCAGCCCAAGTGGGTGCAAACGCCCAGCATGACCAACCATTCGCCATTTTCGTCAAGAGCGCGGTTTTCATCGGTTGCTGGAAGATCTGGTTTATTGTCATTGCGGTCATTGCCGTCGATCAAATCACCCATATCAACGGCCCGGGCCGCTTCAATTTCACTTTCTGTGCGGCGGCGAATGAAGACTGGCTTGCCCTGCCACAGAACGGTGATTTGTGTACCTGGTTCAACATCGGCCACATCCACGCGGATTGCGGCCAAGGCCAAAACATCCGCTGAGGGGTTCATCTGGTTGACCAAAGGCCAAACCGCTGCGCCCGCTGCTACTGCGCCTGCACCTGCCGCGGCATAGTAGAGAAAATCTCTACGGGTGCCTTCGTGTTCATCTGTATGCGCCACGAGGTTCCTCCAAGTTAATTGCCAGTCAGGACTGGCCCAAAGACTCGGACCCCACCGAAGCAGGGTCGCTCGATCCGGTTCCTAGCTCAGGGACAGCGCCGCGTCCAGCGGACAATCGGGCGCAGTCTGCAAGGTGCAAATTTGCCGCATTTTTGTAACAATTGCACCCGGCCATCCCGGTTGCGGCTCGGTTCACCCGTCGAAATGTGTGTCTCGGAAGCTCGGGCGTTTTGAGAAATCTGCAAACCAAGCCGCCAGCTTGTCATGTCCCTGCCGCCAATTGCGCGCATCATGGCGCAGGTCCAGATATCCCAAAGCACAAGCAATGCTGATATGCGCCATGGTGAGCGGGCCGTTCAGCAGATCCATCCATTGGCTTTGCAAGGCATCACAGCCACCCGTGACCTTGGCCCATTGGGCATCGGTCCATTCGGTGCTGACCTTCTCCTGAGGACGCAGGCGCAGCTCATAGGAAATGCTCACGGCACTATCCATCATCGAATCGCCCGTGGCCTCAACTGTGAGCACATCCCAAAGCCCGGCCTCGGGATATAGCCCGGCAGAGGCTTTTGCATCCAAATAACGCGTGATCACGCGGCTGTCATAGAGCGCAGGCCCATCGGCGCGACTTAAGGAGGGGATACGGCCAGTTGGATTGCCGGCTCTGGCCTGTTCATTGACCTGAAAAGGCGAGGTCGCGATGCTCACCTCTTCTACATCTTTCAGCTGGTTGGTCTCGCGCAATAAAACGCGAACTTTGCGGGCAAAGGGGGAGGCTTCTGCCATAATCAATTTCATTTCATTCACCTTTCAAAGGGGGTATCTGCTGCCTGTGCGTGGCTGAGCGCCTGCTTAACTGCGGCGCAAAAGATCTGCTGGCCGCACCGCCTGGCCCGTGCGAGCCGATTCCAAGGCTGCCTCTGCTAAGGCAAGAGACATCAGCCCGTCATAGCCACTGGTGCGAGGGGTCTGCCCTGAATTTAAACAGGTCACAAAATGTTCAATCTCCGCTGCATAGGCCGCGATATAGCGGGTCATGAAGAAATCGAGCAGCGGCGGGCGGGTATAGCCCGTGCCGTTGGCTAAGGTGACACGCGATTGGTGGTGATTGTCGGCAGACACGGAGCCGCCTGACCCATGCACCTCGATGCGCTGATCATAACCAAAGGTGGCGCGGCGCGAATTGCTGATGGTGCATTGTTTGCCGCTGGCTGTGCGCAAAATGGCATTCGCGCTGTCAAAATCGCCACGATTTGCAATTTCGGGATCGGTGAGCACGGAGCCTGCCGCCTGCACCGTTTCGACCTCCTCGCCCAGCATCCAGCGTGCCACATCAAAATCATGAATCATCATATCGCGAAAGATGCCACCGGAGCGCTCAATGTACTCATAAGGCGGCGCGCCGGGATCGCGGCTGATCAATGTGACCATCTCGACCGTACCAATATGGCCTGCATCAATCTGCGCGCGCAGAGCTTGGAAGTCTGGATCAAAGCGTCTTTGAAAGCCAACCATCAAGGTGGCCTTGGTCTCCTCCACAGTTTTCAGGCAGGCTTTTACGCGCGACAGATCCAGATCAACCGGTTTTTCACAGAAAATCGCTTTGCCTGCGCGGGCAAAATCCTCGATCAAATCTGCATGGGTGTCGGTCGGGGTGCAGATGATCACCGCGTCAATATCTGCCGAGTCTTTGATCTGCTCAATCGTGCGAATCTCGCAGCCATAGGTGTCACGCACAGCCTCGGCGGCGGCGGGCATGGGATCGGCAACTGCGACCAACTGAGCGTTGGGCACCGATGATACAGCACGGGCATGTACCTGACCAATGCGCCCTGCGCCTAAAAGACCGATTTTTGTCATCAACTTTTCCTTCAAGTCCAGCGCAGGACCAGGCCTGCAACATATCTCGCGAATTGATACGCGGTTATGGCGGTCATTCAAGCCCAGACTCGTGCATTATCGGCAAAGCTGCATTTTATCCGCCGATGTGGCGCTCCCAAATCGCTCCGACTTGTAGGGCCGGCGATTGCTGGTTAGCAAGGGAGCAGAAGAGGACATGTAATGAAAAGATCTTTGGTCGACCTCGGTCAACAGCTGCTGGATGCCGCGAAACGCGCCGGGGCGGATGCCTGCGATGTTTTGGTGGTTGATGGGGTGTCGCATTCTATTGAAGTGCGCGGCGGGCAGCTTGAGCAAGCCGAACGTGCAGAGGGCATTGATATCGGGCTGCGGGTTATGCTGGGCGCTCGTCAGGCCTGTGTTTCGGCCTCTGATGTCAGCAGGGAGGCTATAGAGCTTATGGCCCAGCGCGCCGTTGAAATGGCGCGTCATGCGCCGGATGATGCCTACCTGCGTCAGGCCAGCGCGGAGCAACTGGCCCGTGATTGGGATGTCGAGACTCTGGAGCTCTGCGATCCGGCGGAGGAGCCATCGGCGGCGCAATTGCAGGCGACGGCGCTTGAAGCGGAAGCCGCAGCTTTAGAGGTGCCGGGAGTTAGTCAATGCCAATCGGCCGGGGCGGCCTTTGGCGCGCGGCGCATTCAGCTTTGCATTTCGAATGGTTTTAGCGGGGGATATGCGCGGACCGATCATGGCTTCTCCTGTGTGGCCATTGCGGGCACAGGTTCGCAGATGGAACGCGATTATGATGGCGATTCCCGGATTTTTCGCGCAGATTTGCGCGCGCCCTCTGAGGTTGGCCGCCGTGCAGGGGAGCGGGCCGTAGCGCGCCAAGGGGCGCGCAAACCCCCCACAGGCGTTTTTCCGGTTCTGTATGATGAACGGATTTCCAGTGGCCTGATTGGGCATCTTCTTGCTGCGAGCAATGGATCGGCCGTGGCGCGTGGCGCAAGCTGGCTGCAAAATGACATGCACAGCTTGGTTTTGCCGCGGGGGATTTCCTTGCTGGAAAACCCACATCGCAAACGCACTGGCGGCTCGCGCCCTTTTGATGGGGAAGGCTTGCCTGTGGCAGAGCGGGCGATTGTAGCGGATGGGGTCTTGCAACAATGGACGCTTGATTTATCCACAGCCGCGCAATTGGGTCTACAGAGTACAGGCTCGGCTATGCGTGGGCCGTCCGGGCCGCCCTCACCCGGGGTGGGCAATGTAGCGATGACACCCGGCCAGCAAAGCCGGGACGATTTGATCCGCGATATGGGCACGGGTCTCTTGCTGACGTCTTTGATTGGCGCGTCGATCAATGACACAACTGGGGATTATTCGCGCGGCGCTTCGGGCTTCTGGGTGGAAAATGGAGAGATTGCCTACCCGGTCAATGAATGCACCATCGCGGGAAATTTGCGGGAGATGCTGCTGAATATTGTTCCTGCCAATGATGGGCGGGCCTATCTGTCGCGGGTTGTGCCGTCCTTATTGGTTCCATCGATGGCAATTGCTGGTGAATGATCTTGAACTCATAACCCAAGCTGCCCGCGCTGCCGGTGGTATTGCCATGGGATTTTTTCAAAAAGATCCTGAGATATGGGACAAATCAGACAATGCTGGTCCGGTGACCGAGGCCGATCTCGCGGTCGATAAAATGCTGTCGGCAGAGTTGCGCGCCGCGCGTCCCGACTATGGCTGGCTGTCTGAAGAGACGGAAGACGGCGCAGAAAGATTACAAAAAGAACATGTATTTATCGTCGATCCAATAGATGGCACGCGGGCCTTTATTGCTGGGACAGAACATTGGTCACATTCTTTAGCAGTCGCCAAAGCTGGGCAAATTCAAGCGGCAGTGGTCTATTTGCCGGTGTTGGATATGATGTTCTGTGCATGTTTGGACGGCGGCGCCTTTCTGAACGGCGCGCCAATTTCAGTCTCGCCGCGCGCCGAGACCCAGGGGGCGGATATATTATCTGCCAAATCTAATTTTGACCCTGCGTTTTGGCCTGGTGGTTTTCCTGATTTAAAACGCAGTTTCCGCTCTTCTTTGGCCTATCGATTGTGCTTGGTCGCCAATGGCGCTTTCGATGGCATGCTCACTTTAAGACCAACATGGGAATGGGACGTGGCGGCGGGCAGTTTGATTGTGAAGGAGGCCGGTGGGCTGGCGACAGATCAAACCGGAGCTGCGCCCCTTTTTAACAGCGCGGCGGCACAGCTGAACGGAATGGTGGCGAGCAATCGAGACATTCACCCCGGCCTTTTGGCGGGTCTAACTTAGGGGCGGATATGACGACAGAGGCCAGAACAGACCGCCCGCTTATATGGGCTCATGGCAATACACCTGAGGCGATCGAAGCCATCCGCGAGGTTTTGATGCGGGCGCAATTGAGTGAGCCAGCTCTGTCTTATGTTCTCACGGCTCCGGCCTCTGCGGGTGCTGTTGCACCGGATGTGGTGGTTTTGGATGAGGCGGATGCTCAAGCGGGTTTGGCTTGGTTGTCGGAGACCTCGCCGGATTTATGCCTCTGGGCCCAGGCCAGTGTCGCCAGTGCATTGTTCGGCTTAAACCATCGCCGCTCAATCCCGACCCTCTTGATCAATGCAGAAACCCGCCCCCTCTGGAGCCGAACCTGGCTTTGGCGAAAGACGATCGCGCGGCAGACTTTGAAACCTGTGTTCTATGCTTTTGTTGCCTCAACTGCATCAACGGGAAGCCTTAGAAACCTTGGCTTGCCCGCCCGCAATATTGAGGTCCTCGGGCCACTTCTTGGTGGCGTCGTGGCGCCAAGCTGTGATGAGGGTGAACGGGATCGTATTGGCGAAATTTTGGCTGGGCGCCCTGTATGGTTTGCGCATCGGTTGCCCCAGCAAGAAATACGCGCGGTGATGGATGCCTTTATGCAAGCCCAGCGCAGGGCGCATCGTATGATGCTGATTTTGGATTTGCAGGATCCCGCAGCTATGGATGATTGCTTAGCGCTATGTTCTGAATTGGGATTGACCGCGCATGCGCGGGCCGTGGAGGGTGAGCCAGAATCGCGGACTCAAGTCTTTCTCGCGGAATCGGGTGAAGATACGGGACTTTGGTATCGTCTCGCGGCCCTGGCTTACATGGGCGGGAGTTTGACGAGTGGCGACGTGCCCAATCCAATGGTGGCGGCCGCTTTAGGGAGCGCGGTTGTGCATGGACCGGAAATTGGCCACCATCAACATGCCTATAAGCGCTTGCAGGACGCCGGGGCCACGCAGCCATTGAAGATTGCACAAGATTTGAGCCGGCGCGTGGCGGCGTTGATGGAACCTGACCAATGCGCCGAGATGGCCGCCGCGGGTTGGGAGGTGGTCTCAGAAGGGGCAGAGATGACGGATCGTTTGGTGGAGACAACCTTGCAAAAACTGGGCCTTGGGGAAGCGCGGCAATGATACGCACGCCGCAGTTTTGGCATCAATCGCCCGGAGTCTTAGCCTATGGTCTTTGGCTATTGGGCTGGCTCTATGGTGCGGCAACGGCGTGGCGGCAAAACCGGGCATCGCAGGCGCTTCAAGCGTCCTGCCCAGTGATTTGCGTTGGAAATATCAATGCCGGCGGCACGGGGAAAACGCCTGTGGTTATAGCATTGGCCGAGCATCTCAAGCAGCGTGGCCAGCAGGTTGTCGTCTTGTCGCGCGGCTATGGTGGCAGGGTGTCCCAGCCAGTTTTGGTGGATCCCAAAGCACATGGGGCGGCGGAGGTGGGCGATGAACCTTTGTTGATTGCTGCCTTTTGCCCTGTGGTGGTGGCGCGCAAAAGAGCCGAGGGTTTGGCCCTGGCTATGGCGCAAAATCCAGATGTGATTTTGTTGGACGATGGGTTCCAAGATCCCACTGTGAACAAAGATCTTTCGATCCTTGTCGTCGACGCGTCGCTTGGATTTGGCAATGGGTTTTGTGTGCCGGCCGGCCCCTTGCGAGAGCCCCTGGCCAAAGGTTTGGCGCGTGCCGATCTTTGCCTGTCCATTGGTGAGGCGGCGGCGCAGCGGCGGTTTGCGGCTTTGGGGCCAGAGCATGGGCATTTGCGGATTGAGGGCCAGATCAAACCTTTGCTCACCGGCATGCCTTGGCAGGGGCTACCGGTTTTTGCCTTTGCCGGGATTGCCCATCCAGAAAAATTCTTTGCCACCCTGCGCGATCTTGGCGCCAATATTTTGGGCTGTGAAGCCCTATCGGATCATGAGCCGCTGTCGCTGCCCTTGATGAAACGGCTGGCTGCAAAGGCGCGGTCGCTGAATGCACAGTTGGTTTGTACGGAAAAAGATGCCGCCAGATTGCCGGCGCAATATCAAAGGGAGGTTTTGGCCCTGCCCGTGCGGCTTGAGATCAAAGATTGGTCCAAGATTGATGAAAAACTCATCAACCTTGGACTTTGATTTTTATTGTGCATCCAGAATTTTTTGCAATTCTGCGTAAGACATATTGGAATATTTCACACCGTTGATGACAAAGGACGGGGTGGAAGAGATGTCATCTTCGGCTCTGTTCGCCTCATACCAAGCCACTAGGCTTTGTGCTTTTTTCCCGTCGGTAAAGCATCCCTCAACATCGTCTTGCGACAGGCCGGCGGTCAGGCCAATGCGGCGCAAATTCTCTGCAATTTTGGCCGGGGTGCCTTTGGTCCATTCGGATTGCTTGGTGTAGAGAAGATCGGAAATGGCAAAGAATTTATCCGCCCCGCCGCAGCGGGCGACGATGGAACCCCAGAGGCCATAGCGATCAAAATAGATCTCGCGATAGGTAAAATAGAGTTTGCCTGTGTCAATATAATCAGCTTTGAGCTTTTGAAACACATCCTTGTGGAAGGTGCGGCAATGGGGGCAGGTGTAGCTGGCGTATTCTATCATCTGGATTGGCGCGTCTTTGGCACCCAGTGTCATCTCAAGAATAGAGGAGGTGTCAATCTCACCGGCTTCGGTTGCATTGGCGGCGCCAAAGCTTGGGCCGGTTAATCCAGAGGGTGCGGGCGTCTTTACCATGTAAGCGCCGATGCCCAAGGCGAGTACAAATACCAATCCGATCACATAGGTCTTTTTCATCTCAAGATCTCTTTTCATGTTTTATAATGTTTTCACCGAAGGCTGCCAAAGCTGCTCTTAGGCCTTCGTCTTTGATCTCGCAAGCAATGGCCTGGGCTTTTTGGGCCGTGGCGGGGCAGGGCGCTGGGGGGAGGCTTTTTGGTGGCGCTCCAAACCGGGCTTTGCCGTCGTAAAATCCAATGGGGGCTGTCTGGGTGATGCGAATGCGGGAAATCGCGTTGTAGCCATAGCAGGCATTCACCTTTTCGCGCAGCTGCGGCAATTGCATGGCCAGCATCTCAGCCTGTGGCCCGGTGGTTAGAACAACCAATGTTGCACCAAACCCCTTTTGAGCGTAGCTGACTTTCACCGGTGTGCAGATTTCCGCAATAGGTGCACCGACAATTTCGGACCAGTGGGTCAGCAGCCGTGTGATCGCAAAGCCACGCGATTCTCCGGCGTTTCGAAGTTTTTGCTCCAGCAAAGCAGAGGCGCGCCGAAAGCCGGCCCCGTGTTTTTTGGATCTGCTTAGGTCTTTTTGCATCGATCTTGCTGACTCTTCCTGATTTACCCTATTTTACCTGAAGCCGGGGGCAACGCCACCACTTTTGCAGAAAGCTACTCAAACTTGCGTGATCTCATGAATTCAACTGAGCTTTTGAACTGGTATGATGCCCATGCGCGGGAGTTGCCCTGGCGTGTCAGCCCGGCTGCGCGCGCGGCCGGGCAGCTGCCAGATCCTTATCGAATTTGGCTCTCTGAAATCATGTTGCAGCAAACCACCGTGGCGGCGGTGAAGGCCTATTTTCTCAATTTCACAAAGACATGGCCAACGGTGGTGGATTTGGCTGCGGCGGAAGATGCCGATGTGATGGCAGCCTGGGCGGGGCTGGGGTATTATGCTCGAGCGCGCAATTTGTTGAAATGCGCCCGCGTTATTGTGGCGGAGCATGGTGGAAAATTCCCAGCAGATCGCGCGGCCTTGCAAAATCTGCCGGGCATTGGCCCCTATACCAGCGCGGCGATCGCTGCGATTGCATTTGATCATGCGGAAACGGTGGTGGATGGCAATGTTGAGCGGGTCATGGCGCGTTTGTTCGATCTCCATGCGCCGCTTCCTCACTCGAAGGGCATGCTGACGTCATATGCCGCAAGCCTAACCCCGCAAGCGCGGCCCGGCGATTATGCTCAAGCGGTGATGGATTTGGGCGCCACGATTTGCACGCCGAAATCACCACGTTGCGCCCTCTGCCCTTGGCATGACATTTGCGCGGCGCGCAAAGCCGGCACTGCGGCGGATTTGCCAAGGAAAGTGCCAAAGGTGAAAAAACCCACGCGCTTTGGGACCGCTTATGTCGCGCGGCGCAGCGACGGGGCTGTCTTGCTGGAGCAGCGCCCAGAGCGCGGCTTGTTGGGTGGCATGCTGGGCTGGCCCGGCAGTGAATGGCGCGAAACGCTGCCACAAGCGATCCCTCCGATGCAGGCAGATTGGATCGAGGCACCGGGCGAGGTGCGCCATACGTTCACGCATTTCCATCTGCGTTTGCGGGTGATGGTGGCCAAAGTTGATGCCCACCAAACCAATCAAACATTCACCGCCGCTGAGGACTTCCGCCCGGCAGACCTTCCAACAGTCATGCGCAAGATTTGGAGCATGGCAGAGGCAGAAATATAGCGGGTCTTGTCAGCTTGAACCCCAAACCTTAGGTTGAATTCAGGGAATAAATTTTCAATGTGGCATCATTCAGAGCCGCCTTTGTGCTGCAAAGATCTGTGAGCCCCGCGTTGGCATTGTAACTTTCGGATCAAGGGTGCGCATGTGCCTGATATTTTAAGGATTGAACGATGGCAGATCTGAGCCCGACGCCGGAGATTGGGCAATGGCGCAAGGTTTTACCCTTTTGGGTGTCTTATTTGCTGTTCCCCCTCATCTGGGCGAGCGCCTTTTGGGGCGGCTGGTGGGTTTTGCTTACCCCGGTGCTGGCTTGGTATGTGTTCTCGCTGCTTGACCTGGCGTTCGGTCTATCTCACGCCAATGAGGATCCGGCAACGGATGTCTCGGCTTTGGCAGGCTATCGATGGGCCACTTTGCTTTGGACGCCTTTCCAGTTTGTCAGTATTTTTGGCCTCTTGATCTATGTCTCGCATTCGGCTCAGCTGAATTTTTGGGAGCAATTGGGGCTTTTTTTCAGTTTGGGCGTCATGTCTGGTACGATTGGCATCAATTATAGCCATGAAATGATGCACCAAAAAACTGCGGTTGAACGCTGGATGGCAGATCTGCTTTTGGCGATGGTGCTGTATTCGCATTTTCGCAGCGAGCATTTGCTGGTGCATCATCGCTATGTCGGAACCCCGCGGGATCCGGTTACGGCACGCTATAATGAGAGTTTCTACCGTTTCTTTCCCAGGGTGCTGAAGCAGTGCTTTTTTTCTGCCATAGCCGCTGAGAGGGCCATGCTACGCCGGGCCGGGCGCGGGTTTTTCCATCCAAAGAACCCTCTGTTGCGATATGTTGTGTTGCAGGCTGGCTTTTTGGTTTTGGCTTTTGGTATCGGCGGTTTTGCCGGGGTGATGCTCTTTGCTTTTCAGGCTTTTGTTGCTGTTTGGCAATTGGAACTGGTCAACTATATTGAGCACTATGGGTTGACCCGCAAACATTTGGGTGACGGCCTATATGAGCATGTCTTGCCGCGCCATTCATGGAATGCCGCGCATCGGGCGTCCAATTGGTTGCTGATCAATCTGCAACGTCATTCTGACCATCATTACAAGCCAGACCGCCCCTATCCCCTGCTGCAAACCTACGCGCCTGAGGAGGCCCCGCAATTGGCTTTTGGCTATCCGATTATGGCCATAATGGCGATGTTTCCTTGGCGGTTTCGCCGGTTTATGAACCCCCAAGTGCAGCGCTGGCGCAAGATGTATTATCCAGAGATTGCGGATTGGACCCCCTATAATAAGGCCACAAATCCCCTGCCGCGATAAAAAATGCCCCACCAGAACGGCGGGGCATAAGGTGGCGCTTGGCATAGATATGCAAGCACAGGCGAAACTTATGTGTTCGGATGAGTTTAATTGGGGCGTTGACGCATTTCTGAGCGAATTTGTTGGCGCAGAAGGTCTATAGAGACCGTCTTGCCATCGCGTCGGAAATTCCAATAGGACCACCCGTTGCAGGACGGCGCATTCTCCAGCACCGCGCCCACTTGATGGATGGAGCCAGCGGCTTCACCGCTGACTAGGGTGCCATCGGCGCGCACTTTGGCCTCCTTGCCGCGTGGGCTGGTGAGCACTTCACCCGGCCGCAGCATGCCGCGTTCGACGAGCTGGCCAAAGGCAACCCTGGGTTCTGCGCGTTTGGACAGGCTGACCGCCAGGGCGTCGCTGTCATATTTGCGCACGTTGTCGATCCGCTTTTGCGCAACTTTGCGGTAGGTCTCTTCGCGCTCAATTCCGATAAAATCACGGCCCAGCATTTTTGCCACAGCCCCCGTCGTGCCTGTTCCAAAGAATGGATCGAGCACCACATCGCCGGGGTTGGTGGACCCAAGCAGAACCCGGTGCAGCAGGCTTTCGGGTTTTTGCGTTGGATGGGCCTTGTCGCCGTTTTCGTCCTTTAGCCGCTCATGCCCGTTGCAAATCGGCAGCACCCAATCGCTGCGCATTTGAATGCCTTCATTCATGGCTTTGAGCGCTTCATAGTTGAACGTATATTTTGACCCTTCAGCTTTGGACGCCCAGATCATGGTTTCATGCGCATTGGTAAAGCGCTTGCCGCGGAAGTTTGGCATTGGGTTTGATTTACGCCAGATCACATCGTTCAAGATCCAATACCCCGCATCTTGCAAGGCTGTGCCGACCCGGAAAATATTGTGATAACTTCCAATCACCCAGATCGCGCCATTGGGCTTGAGAATGCGCCTTGCCGCTTTCAGCCAGTTGCGGGTGAAAGTGTCATAGGCTGCAAAGCTGTCGAATTGATCCCAGTGATCATCGACCGCATCCACCTTGGAGTTATCCGGGCGGTGCAGATCTGACTTGAGCTGCAAGTTATAGGGGGGATCGGCGAAGATCAGATCGACGCTGTTTTCCGGAAGTGCGTTCATGACATCGATGCAGTCGCCATCGATAATTGTGTTCAGCGGCAGCCCATCGACTGCCGTTTCATTCGGTGTTTGATTCATTTTTCTGCCTCTGCCCCTGGTGCATTTTCGCACTCGTTGGTTAGCCCTAGGATGAGTCAGGAACGATTCGGCGTCAATTTCTTTTTCTTATCAGCAGTTTAAATTTTTTCCTTGATACAAGATATTGTGTACCGGTTTGAAGGTTCGTCTATGGTGTGGGGTCACCCCGAAATCTTGGAGGGCTTT